>RFIM01000261.1 GCA_003695215.1 Chloroflexota bacterium | reverse complement strand
GCGCGCAAAATTCAGCCGCTGAGCGATGCATTGCGCGCTGAAGGCGCCTTCCAGGCTGATGAAGTGATCGCGCTGATCAATTTCACGGTGCTGAAGCTCAAGCCTGAGAGCAACACTGTGCAGCTCGTGGCAGGCAGCAACGCTGAAGCCATGAATCTCAGCTCGCGCGTGAATGTCAAGGCATTCGATCTAGCTGCGCATCCAAACTTGCATCGTGGCACGATCATACGCCGCGTGACGGGCAGAGTGATCCGCACACGCGATGATATCCTGGAAGAGCAAATCCTAGCGCTTGCGCCCGACTTCGCTCTCACAAGCGATCTACTGCCGAGCCATGCTGCTTTCCCAGTGCGCTTGCCTAACCCATTGCGCCATTATCGTAGCCTGCTGGAAGCTCAGATCAGCGGCACTTTTTGCCCTATGCACGGCGATCTGCATCCTGGCAACATCTTGATCGGGCGGGATAGCGCAGCCTGGCTGATCGACTTCGAATGGACGCGCGACGGACACACCCTCTTCGATTGGGCGACTCTTGAGATCAGCCTGCTGCTTGAGCTCTACGATCCGCCAACGCCCGATCCATGGAATGCAGCCTGGCAGATGCTCGCGCTCTTGGATCGCCTGAATCGCGTTTGCTATGCTGAGCCGCATCTGCTCAACGAAGGCTTGTTCAGCGCCGAGCAGCCTCACGCACAGGTGCTTATCCCTTTAGTAGAAGTGCGCCGCATTGTCAGCGGCTTGTTGCGGCGCGGCAATTGGGCTGAATACTTCATTCCGCTTGGCTTGCAGGCCCTGCGCACGCTCAACTGGAAAGACAGGCCGCTGCAAGCGCGCCGCCTGGCCTATTTGATCGTCGCCCTTGCTCTCAAAACTAGCCGTGAAGCGCACGAACACTTCGCCACATCGCCTGATACCGAAAACGATCCTACAGAAACGCACTGACAGGGCAATAGCGCGAACAGGAGGCTACTCAGGCATGAGCGATAGACGCGAACCTTCAACGCCCATTCGGCAGGCTGTGCCACAACTGCCGTGGCGCTCGCCGACTCAAGCAGTGGCGCTAATCATCTTGATCGTGATCGTCGCCATTTTCATTGGCGCGCTCTATCTCGACCAGGCAACGGTCACTGCCACCACAGGCAGCAACTTGCTAGAATTACAACGCACGCGAGAGTTCCTACAGCGCGCTATCAGCGATATGCAGGCGCGGATCGCCCAACAGCGCAATATCAACAATCTGCGCGGACGCGCCCAGCAGCTTGGTTTTGTGCCCGCAGCTGCCCAAGACCTCGAGTACATCGTAGTGGAAGGCTATTCGCCGATCCGCGCCACGCCAACGCCGCTCCTAGTGCCAACGCCGACCTTGGTCTATGATGAAACCTTCGAGGGCTGGGTGCGGCAGCAGTGGGACCTCTTGCTGCGCCAATTCGAACAGTGGATGAACGGCGACAGCGCGCCGTAGGAGCTTTGTGATATGCGGACGAGCTTCAACCGACGTCTCTCGCTGCTCACTTTTGTGATCATCATCACGGGCGTGCTGCTTTTTGCGCGCCTGGCTTCGTTTCAGTTCCAGCTAGATGTGGCAGCCTATCTGCAGCGCCTTGCCAGCAGCAACTACCGCATCATCAACGATCGCTTTCCAGAGCGCGGCCGCATCTATGACCGCAACGGCGAGCTGTTGGCCGCCAACACCACAGAGTACCGCATCGGCATCAGTCCTGTCTACATCTCCAATAAGGCGCGCCTTGCCCGCGAGCTAGCCGAGATCCTGGGCGAGGATGAGGAGCGCATCTTGCAGTTGGCGAACAGCCGCGCGCCTTATGAGTTAGTCACGCGGCAGCCTGTGAGCGCAGAAGTGGCGCAAAAAGTGGCGCGCCTGAACTCGCTGGCAGTGACCATCGATCCTGAGCCGAAACGCATCTATCCACACAACAGCCTTGCCGCACATGTGATCGGCTTTGTGGGCTGGGAGGGCAACTTGCGGCGCGGCTATGTGGGCGTGGAAGGCGGTTATAATGACGATCTGGCAGGGCAGAGCCGCGTCACTGAGCGCAGCCGTATCCCTTTCGATGCCATCCTAGGCGAACCGCCGCCGCCCGGCCGCGATATCTACCTGACCATCGATCGTAGCATTCAGCACCTTGCCGAGAGCGAACTCTATGATGCTATCAATCGCTACGGCGCCACCAGCGGCACGATCATCATCATGGATCCGCGCACAGGCGAAGTGCTGGCTATGGCCTCTTACCCAACTTTCGATCCGAATGTCTACTTCCGCGCCAACCAGGAGAGCATTCGCAATCCTGCCATCAGCGACACCTACGAGCCTGGCTCGGTCTTCAAAATCGTAACAGCCGCCATTGCGCTTGAGTCAGGCAAAGTCTCAGAAGATTCGACCTACTACGAAGGCAGCCCATTCCGCGTTGTAGGCGGCAGGCGCGTATATAACTGGGATCGCGCTGCGCACGGCTCGCAGAGTTTCGTGGATATCCTGGTGCGCTCCTGGAATCTGGGCACGACTTGGCTGGCTGTGGACGTCCTCGGTCCGACCGAGTTCTACGAAGGCTTGCGGCGCTTTGGCGTCGGCCAGCCGACAGGCATCGATCTCGAAGGCGAGGCAGCAGGCATTTTGCGCCTGCCAAACGACTTGTATTGGAGCGATTCCGACCTAGCTACCAACAGCTTTGGGCAAGGCTTGACGGTCACGCCGCTCCAAATGCTCTCTTTTGTGAACGTGATCGCCAATGGCGGTCAGATGATGCAGCCGCATGTGCGCCTGAAGACGGTTGACGGCGATCGCGAATACTACGCTGTGCCAGCGGCAGTGCGCACGCCGATCTCAGCCGATGTGGCGCGGCGCATCACCGATATCATGGTGCAGGTCGTGAACATCGGCGAAGGCAAGGACGCGCGCGTGCCCGGCTACACCATCGCTGGCAAGACAGGCACAGCCCAGATTTATTGTGCCACCTGCCCTGGCTTGTACGATCCTGAGCTGAGCATGGCGACTTTTGTCGGCTTCCTGCCCGCCGACGAGCCGCGTGTGAGCATCCTGATCAAGCTCGATAAGGTCGGGCGCTTCGCCAGCGAGACCGCTGCGCCCGCTTTTGCGCAGCTCGTCAAGCGCCTCGTGGTGCTGATGAACATCCCGACCGACGCTCAGCGCGCCGAACTGCGCGCCCAAGGCGGCGATACCAGCTTGATCGTCAAACGCTAGCGCGCCATGACTGCCTACACGCACAGTCCGCGCTATCGGCGCTGCCAGGCGCTCTTCGATCGGCGCTATCCGAACTTCGTGAACGCAGGCGAGCGCTATGCGCAATGGCTAGCGGCTGCGCTCACTGCGGACACAACGCTGCTGGATATCGGCTGCGGGCGCGACTCGCTAGCCGCAGAAGCTATACAGCGTGCACGCCGCAGCGTCGGCATTGATCTCGTGGCAGACGACCTACGGCACAATCGCGTGGTAGACTTGCCGATCTTGGCCACAGCTTATCAATTGCCGTTTCGTGCTGCCAGTTTCGACGTGATCGCCGCGCAGTGGGTCGTGGAGCACTTTCCGCAGCCTGAGCGCGCCTTCTGCGAGATGGCGCGCGTCTTGCGTCCACATGGCCAGGTGATTCTGTTGACAACCAACGCGCACAACTATGTGCCGCTGCTCAGCCGCCTTGTGCCGAGCGCAGCGCGCCGCTTTGCGCTCAATCAGCTGTTGCGGCGCCCTGCCCACGAATCGCACCCGACTTTCTACCGCGCCAACACGCGCCGAGCGCTCAGCCAGCTGGCTGAGCGCTCAGGCCTGCGCCTTGTGCAGCTCGAGTACATCGGCAACCCGTTCTATATGGCGTTCTCTGTGCCGCTCTTTCGGCTCGCCCTGCTGTATGAGCGCCTGACTGATATGCCGCGTTGGCAGCACCTCAAGCTCTATCTTCTAGCGCGCTTGGCGAAGGCCTGATCCGCCGCGCTCAACGCGAGCCGCACAGACTCTCGCATGGGATGCCATTGCCGTCACGATCCAAGCGCGTGTTGCCTGCGCGCAGGCACGCTACCGCCTGCTCACAGGTAGTGAACTGCGCGCAAGTGAAGGTCAGATCAGGGCATTCGTTCGGATCGAGCGTCGGCGTGGCGATCTCGGGCGAGACACCGCAGGTGACGTTGGTTGAATCGCGCCCGAGCGCAAAGATTCGGTCGAATTCCTGCTTGTAGAGCGCTGCCACAGCCTGGCTGCGAATGATCAGGATGCTCTCATCGTTGATGGTATCCGCTGAGCGTGTGTGATTAAATGAGCCTGTGATCACGGTCTGATCGTCAATGATGAAGACTTTGTGGTGCATGGTATACGGATTGCCGTCCACTTTGACGCGCGCACCTGCGCAGAAGAGCGTCGGATAGGCGCCTTGCGAAGCGCCGCGATTCTCAAAAACGCCTTCCACACTCACACCTGCTTTTTTGCGCTCCAGCAAGGCTGCAGCCAAGTCGGGATGCGTGAAGGTGAAGCTCATGAAACGCACTGAGCGGCGCGCGGCGCGCACTTCGGCGATGATCTTCTCCATCACGCCGTCTGTCGGCGCAAAGTAGTTCTCCACCACCACGCCGTCGATGGTCAGGCGCGGCGTCTGGGCGCCTTCAGGCCGATTCCGACCGAAACGCCGCCCTTCGTACATGTTATTGAAGACGCGCTGATAGTTGGCGATCAAGCGCTGATTGGTGATGCGCAAGAGGTTATTGTTGTTGCGGAACGTGTCGTTCCACGAGGCATTCCACGAGCCGACGAACAGCACTGTGCCGTCGATGATCAGCAGCTTCTCGTGCATCAAACCGTTCGAGCGTCCGCCATCGACAAAAGGCAAGTTCGCTGCCCTGAGCGCTTCTAGCGCATCAAAGGGATCGCGTCCGCGCGCCGCAGGCACATCTTGTGAGCCATTCTGCACGTCCAGCACCAAGCGCACTTCCACGCCGCGCCGATGCGCGCCGATCAGCGCGTTCACCACGCTCGGCAAGTTGAAGTCGAAAAAGGCCGCATCAATGCGGCGCCGCGCCGCGTTGATCAACGGCACAACTTGGCGATCTATGCCGCTATTGGCCTGATCGGGCGGATCGGGATTGGTGAAGTAGACCGAAAGCCACGGCAGGACATTCCCAGCATCTAAGGGCAAGCCAACAGCAACTGCTGTGGCAGGCGCGGCTGTCGGTGACGGCGCGGCTGTGGCAGGCACGGCTGTCGGTGGCGGCGCAGCGACGTCGCTGCACGCGCCGAGGACCAGCACAAAGATGAGTAGCGTCAGCAGCGCAGTGAAACGCGGCGCAAAGGCAGGTTTAGCTCTCTGATTCATCAGGTGTTCCTTGGTCCTCAGTGTGTGGCGCGTTCTCAGAGTCAGCATCGGCGAGGCTGTGGCGCAGCTGCGCGAGCTGATCGTCGGGCAGGAAGTCGCTCAAGGCATCGGTCAGGTTGCCGAGCGTGCGGCGCAGCAGATTGAGCGATTCTTCCACGTTCTGAATCGCTTCAGTTTGAGCAGGCGTCATCGGCTCATCTGCAGCAGCAGGCTGGCGCGCATTCTCAGCGAAATCGAACAAGGCGCGCAAGGCCGAGACGTTATCAGGCTGAGCGCGCATGATCTCAGCCAGCTCAGGCACGATTGGATGCTCGGATACATCTGCGCGCTCAAAAGTGACGGCGTACTGCCTGAGAAAATTGCGCAGCAATTCCAGCAATGTCGGCTCCGAGGCAGTCCGATAGCGTGAGATCAGCGCGTTAGCTGCGCGCAAGGTCTCCTGGAGCGCTTCTACCTTCTGCCAGCCGAGATTCTCATCCTGAATGCTGCCGACTAAACTCGGCAAGATGCGTCGCGTCCAGCCAAGCAGATAATTCGCTTCTGCATCGCCAACGTTAGCTAATAAAGATGTATTTTCCAGTATCTGATCCATCACGAGCGAGATATCCATCGCACAACCTCCATCCGCTGAGTGCGACGCCTGTGAGTGTAGCCAAGAATGACGGGATTGCCTAGCGCGCCGCTTTTTCAAGCGTTTTTCATTGACAAGCAGGCTGACTCTCGCCATAATCGCCACTATGCGCTATTTCTTAGCCTTTCGCCTATGGTCTGCCGTGCTGATCTGCTGCCTACCCACGCTGATTGGCTGCGCGCTGACGCAGCAGAGTGTGCCACTCGTGATCGTGGTGACCGCCACGCCTGGCCTGAGCGCGCCAACTGAAACACCTGCACAGCCAACCGCCGCACCAACGCCCATACCGACGCCGACGCCGATACCCTTTATCGCCATTGCTGAGGCGAATGCGGCGCTGCAAAATGGCAACTATGAGGCGGCTGTGCAGATATACCGCGCTATTTTAGAGCAGCCGATCACTAGCGTTGATCCACGTTTGCGAGCCGACGCCGCCTTTGGCTACGGCCAGGCAGCGCTGCGCGAAGGGCAATTCAGCCTGGCTGTGGATGCGCTCAGTCAGTTCATCAGCA
This sequence comes from Chloroflexota bacterium, assembly GCA_003695215.1. GTDB lineage: Bacteria > Chloroflexota > Anaerolineae > Aggregatilineales > UBA2796 > CP2-2F. The sequence continues at coordinate 7,827 of RFIM01000261.1, read as the reverse complement.
CCTATCCTGAGGATGCGCGGCGCGCACAAGCGCACTTTCTGCGCGGCGATGCCTACCTCGGCGCTTCGGCTTGGCAAGCGGCCATCGCCGAATTCACAGAGTATCTCAAATTACGCCCGAACCTGATCGAGAGCTATGCCTACGAGCGCATTGGCGATGCCTATCTGGCTCTAGGCGATTCGGCGCAAGCGCTTGCCAACTACGCGCTAGCCGTTGAGCGCTCGCGCAGCCTTGTGCCGATGCTGATCTTACGCGAGAAGCTCGCGGCTGCTTACCTGAACGCAGGCAATCTATCTGCTGCCATTGAGCAATATGATGCCATTTTGAGCGTGGCGCGCAACCCAGGCTACCGCGCTGCGATCATGTTCACAGCGGCAAACGCGCTGCAGCGCGCCAACAATCTCGCCGCTGCCTTGCCACGCTTTCAAGAGATCGTGCGCGAATATCCTGAGACGCCTGAGGCCTATCGCGCCATGCAAGTCCTGTTGGCCAATGGCGTGCGCGTCGAGAGCTTGCGGCGTGGGCAGATCAGCTATGCGGCCAGAGATTATGCCGCTGCTATCGAGGCTTTTCACGAGTACACCATGAACACGCCGCTGGGGCAGATTGATCCAAACATCTATCTGCTGCTCGGGCGCGCTTACCGAGAAGTCGGCAACGCGGCCGCTGCCAACACCGCTTTTGAGACGATCCTGACCAACTATCCGACCAGTCCGCGTTTTGGCGAAGCATGGCTGGAGCAAGGGCGCACGCTCTTCTTGAGTGGCGATGTGCAGGGCGCTATCAAGCGCTATATGGCGCTCGCTGAGACTTATCCGAACTTGCCTGAGGCTGCCGAAGCGCTGTGGCGTGTTGGCTATCTGTATTCCACGCTAGGCGATACCGAGCAAAGCCTGGCCACATTTGAGATTCTGGGCAGCAAATATCCTGGCACGCAGCAAGCAATGGACGGGCTCTTTCGTGGCGGCATGGCGGCGTACAATCAGGGCGCTTTGGCGCGCGCCGAGCGCTTGTTCTCGCTGCTTGCCGCAAGCGGCAAAGGCGAGCTGCAGGCGGCCGGCTATCTGTGGCTTGGCAGGCTATATCAGATCAACAACCAAGAGGCGTTAGCGCGCAGCGCCTACGCACAAGCCGCCCAGATCGATCCTGGCGGCTACTATAGCCTGCGCGCCGCCGATCTCTTGGCAGGTCATGGCGGTTTTGTGCCGCCGCCGCGCCTTGACTGGTCGTTCAATCAGCCGCACAACATTGAAGAAGCCGAAGCGTGGATGCGCCAAACCTTCAAGATCGAAGGCGGTGGTGCCTTGTGGATGCTCTCGCCAACTCTAGAAGCTGATGAGCGCATGGTGCGTGGCGCTGAACTCTGGGCAGTCGGCGCTTATGACGAGGCGAAAGCTGAGTTCAGCGCGCTGACTGAAGCCTACTCACAGAATCCTTTGGCGCTCTACCAGCTGGCTTCTTACTACTACCGCATCGGGCACTACCGCGAGGCAATTAACGCAGCTGCCAAGCTCATAGACGGCTCTGGACAGCCCGTGACACAAGTGCCAAAATATATTGCGGCGTTGCGTTATCCTATCGCTTACGCCGACTTGGTTTTACCTGCTGCGCAGCAATATGGCGTCGATCCGCTGCTCGTCTTCAGCGTCATCCGCCAGGAGAGTTTGTTCCAAAGCGCAGCCACCTCAAGCGCGCAGGCACAAGGCTTGATGCAAATCATCCCGACTACGGGCAGCTACATCGCTAGCAAGCTCGGCAGGCGCGATTACCAAAATAGTGACCTTTACCGCCCTCATATCAACGTGCCCTTTGGCGTGTACTACTTATACGAACAACTACAGGCTTTTAACGGCAACGTCTATGCGGCGTTAGCAGCTTATAACGGCGGGCCAGGCAATAGCGCCACATGGCTGCGCATCAGTGGTGGCGATCCCGACCTGTTCCTGCAAGCCATCACCTTTAGCGAGACGCGCACCTATGTGCGCCGCATCTACGAACAGTACGCCGTTTACGCTGCGATCTACGCCGCACGCTGATCCTATGCAATACGCTGCTGTGAATGGAGAGAAAACGCATGAAACGAGTTGCGATCTTGCACTATGCCAGCCCACCAATCGTCGGCGGCGTCGAATCAACCATCGCCTATCATGCACGCGGCCTTGCCGATCTAGGTTATGCAGTGCGCGTGATCAGCGGCAGCGGCAGCACCTTCGATCCGCGCGTTGAGACGATCATCGATCCGCTTTTCGGCTCCTCAGCACCTGAAGTGCTGAACGTCAAGCGCGAACTCGATCGCGGAGAGGTGACCGAGTCCTTCTGGCAGCTAGTGGATACCATTCGTGCGCGCCTGCACGAAGCCTTGAAGGATTGCGAAGTCTGCATTGCACACAACATCACCTCGCTGCACAAGAATTTGGCGCTCACGCAGGCGCTCGTCTCAGCAGGCAATGGCAGCCGCCGGCGCCTGATCGCTTGGACGCACGACCTAGCTTGGATGAACGCGCAGTATCTGCCTGAGCTGCACAGCGGCGCACCTTGGGACTTACTGCGCCAACCCTGGCCGAACGTGCGCTACGTGACAGTCTCTGAGGCGCGCCGCGCCGAGTTGGCTGAGCTGCTCGGCATTCCACAGGAGCATATTGCCGTGGTCGTGCCAGGTGTCGATCCGGCGCGATTCTTGCATTGGACGCCGACCATGTGCATGTTGGCTGAGCGCTTGCGCCTGCTGGATGCCGACGGAATTCTGCTGTTGCCTGCGCGCATCACACGCCGCAAGAACATCGAACTCGGCATCAAAGTGCTGCACGCCATGCGCGATCTGAGCGGGCGCGACTATCGCCTGATTGTGAGCGGCCCGCCTGGCCCGCATAATCCCGCCAACCCCGGCTATCTCGGAGAGCTGCTGCGCTTGCGCCAAGAGCTAGGCGTGGAAGATTCAGCACATCTGCTGTACGCTTACGGCGAAGGCGATCAGCCGCTGATCCCTGACGACGACACCATGTCCAATTTGTTCACCTTAGCTGATGCGCTGCTGTTCCCAAGCATGCAAGAAGGCTTCGGCATCCCGATCATCGAGGCCGGCTTGGCGGGCATTCCCGTCTTCTGCGCCGATATTCCGCCTTTGCGCCGCACTGCCCAGCACGATGCCTACTATTTCGATCCGATCAAAGGCGCGCCGCGCGATATCGCCGCTGCCATCATCTCCACACTAGAGGTAAGTGCGCCACATCGCTTGCGCTTACGCGTTCGCAAGCAATACCGTTGGGACGTGCTGATCCGCACGCACGTCGTGCCATTAGTAGAAGGAAAGTGAGGCTGATGACCGCGCCCGCGCTTTATCGGATTGTGATCGCGCTCACTGCTGTGGAGCGCTTGGAAGCCTGGATCGCCTTCGCCGAGAAAATGGCGGCAGCGCCTTCTATTCCTATCGAAATCCATCTGCGCGCCTTGCTAACCATGCCCGAGGGCGTCTCGCTGAGCGAAGGTACCCTGCAAGCGCGCCACATGCGCGATGCGCTCGATACGCTCGCTAAAGCGCGCCCAAACGTCCACGATGAGACGCGAGTCTATGTGGATTACAAGCCGCTCATGAGCGTGATCGAGGAGCTTGAGCGCCAAGCAGCTGACCTGCTGATCGTGGAATGGGCGGGCGCGCTTGAGCCGACAGGCGGCATCAGCACGGACACGATTCTGCGCGAGGCGCCCTGCGATGTGGTGCTGGTCAGCCGCCAGGCCTGGCAAAACGTCGGCAGTGTCTTGCTCTCGCTGCGCGGCGGACCGAACCTCTCGCTCGGCACGCGAGTCGCCAGCGCTTTGGCTGAGGACGCGCCGATCACGCTCTTGCACGTCGCTAGCAATCCATATGAATCGAAACCTTACAGCGTCATGCTCAGCACTGACTCGCGCATTGCGCGCACGGTCACGGTCAGCGGCGATGTCACACAGGCGATCCTCTCGGAATTAGCATCGCACAAGGCGCTAGTGATGGGCGCCTCGTTTCAGCAGCCCGATCGGCGCGGCAGCGGCACTAGCTCTGTAGTGCGCAATATCTTTGAGCGCACTGACTTACCGATCATCCTAGTGCGCGCTCACACGCCTGAAGAGTTCGCTTTCCACGCGCCGCGTCCGCTGGTGCGCCAAGCCGAGCCGCTCTCCGTGCGCGTGGATCGCTGGTTCGCCCAGAACACTTATCACAGCAACGAGTTCGCCGATCTACAGGCGCTTTTGGCCCTCAAGGAGAAGCAGGGCGTGAGCATCGGCTTGGCGCTGCCCGCTCTGAACGAAGAAGAGACAGTCGGCAATGTGATCAGCACAGTCAAGCGCGCCTTGATGGACGAAGTGCCGCTGCTCGATCAGATCGTGCTGATCGATAGCGACTCGACCGACAACACAGTCGCTATCGCTCAGGCATTGGGCATTCCTACCTACAAGCATCCTGAGATTTTGCCTGAGCTTGGCAGCTACCGCGGCAAGGGCGAGGCGCTCTGGAAGAGCTTGTATGTGCTCGATACCGATATCATCGCGTGGATCGATACCGATATCACCAACATTCATCCGCGCTTTGTCTATGGCCTGCTCGGGCCGCTGCTCAAGCGCGCCAACGTGCAATACGTCAAAGGTTTCTATCAGCGTCCGATCAAGGTTGGCGATCAGCTCCAAGCCTTTGGCGGCGGCCGCGTGACGGAACTGGTGGCGCGTCCGCTGCTGAATTTGTTCTATCCCGAGCTCTCAGGCATTGTGCAGCCGCTCTCAGGCGAGTATGCTGGCAGGCGCAGCGCCCTGGAGCGCGTGCCGTTCTTCAGCGGCTATGGCGTAGAGACAGGCTTGCTGATCGATCTGCATGAGCAATACGGCTTGGAAGGCATTGCCCAAGTCGATCTCGAGCAGCGCGTCCATCACAACCAGCCTTTAGTTGGCTTGAGCAAGATGTCGTTCGCCATCCATCAAGTCTTCATCTCGCGCTTGGAGCGGCGCTACGGCGTCGAGCTTTTGGACAAGGCCAATCGCAGCATGAAGCTGATCGTGCACGAGCCTGATCGCTTCAGCCTAGATATCGCCGAGATCAGCGACATCGAGCGTCCGCCGATGATCACAGTGCCTGCCTATCGTGAGCGCTTCGGCATACGCAGCTGATATGCGTCCATTGTTGCTTGTAATGCTCTCGCTATGCCTGGTCGGCGTGCCTGCAGCAGCGCAGAGCGCGCCGCCATGCCAAAACCGTCAGGACTTGCCATACCAGGTTCTGCTTTGCCCTGAAGTGATGCTGGAAGATTTTACGGCACATGGCGACCTGGCGGCTATCAGCAGCCTGGCTTTCGCGCCTGATGGCGCCTTGTACTTCACCAGCCCTGCGCGGCGCGCTGTGTATCGCCTGGCGCCTGACGGCGAAGGCTTTTTTGGCGAGCCGCAGCTGATCGCCACACTGAGCGAGTCGCCTTTTGGCATCGCTTATGCTGCTGATGAAGGCGCTCTCTATGTCGCGGCCGAGCAGAGTCTCTTCCGCGTGCTGGACGGCGCCGTGCAGCCGATTTACCGCGATCCCGAGACGTTGTGGCACGGCGAGCTGCATCTCGGCGCTGATGGCAGGCTGTATGTGGCGCGCAATACGGCTGATGGCGCGGCGCTGATCAGCCTGGCGCGCAATGGGCGCGATATGCGCGTCGTCGCCACTGGCTTGAGGCAAGTGTTCGGCTTCACCTGGCAAGGGCCTACACTCGTGATCGCCGACGCGGCCGAGAGCGCGCTCTACACGGTCGAGTCAGGTGCGCTAGTCCGCCTGGCCGAGCTGCCCGCTGAGAGCGCGCCGCACGGCATCATTCCATATACCTCAGAGGCGATATCCGCATGGCGTGGCGGCTTGTTGGTTGCGCTCAGCGGCTCGTGGAACGCGACAACCATCAGCGGCTATGCGATCGTCTGGCTCAGCCTTGCACAGCCGAGCGTTCAGCTGCAAGTCATTCCGAACTACTATGGCTGGGATGCAGCGGCGCTGGCGCTGCGGCGCGTCTCCTTTCATCCCTTGCAGCTCATGAGCATCGCTGTGGATGCCAACGGTTGGCTCTACACAGCTTTAGCTGAAGGGTATATCTACCGCTTTCGCCCGCGCTGAACGGCGCGTTATAATCGCGCCTTGTGAAGTTTCTCGCAAAATTGCTCAACAGGAACATGCCCAAACGAACCGATCTGCAGACGATTTTGATCATCGGTAGCGGCCCGATCGTGATCGGGCAGGGCTGCGAATTCGACTATAGCGGCGCGCAAGCCTGCAAAGCGCTGCGCCGCGAAGGCTACCGTGTGGTGCTGATCAACAGCAATCCTGCCACGATCATGACCGATCCTGATTTCGCCGATGCGACGTACATCGAGCCGCTCACGCCTGAAGTGGTGCGTATGGTCATCGCGCAGGAACGACCTGATGCGCTGCTGCCAACCATGGGCGGGCAAACGGCGCTGAATTTGGCGATGGCGCTGCACAAAGATGGCACGCTAGCCGCCTACGGCGTCGAGCTGATCGGCGCAACGGCCGAGTCGATTGAGCTGGCCGAAGATCGGCAGCGCTTCCGCGATGCGATGGTAGAGATCGGCATGAAAATGCCTGCCAGCCAGACGGTCACGGATGTGGAGCAGGCGCTGCAAGTTGCCGAGCAGATTGGCTACCCGATCTTAGTGCGCGCTTCGTTCACGTTAGGCGGCACAGGCGGCGGCATTGCGCGCAATCCTGATGAGCTGCGCCGACTGGCTGCGCACGGCTTGAACGAATCGCCAATTCATCAAATCCTGATCGACCAATCGGTGCTGGGCTGGAAAGAGTACGAGCTGGAGATCATGCGCGATAAGCACGACAACTTCGTGGTCGTGTGTGGCATTGAGAATCTCGATCCGATGGGCGTTCACACGGGCGATTCGATCACAGTGGCGCCAATTCAGACGCTCACTGATCGTGAACTGCAGCGCCTGCGCGATATGGCGAAGCGCATCATTCAGCGCGTCGGCTTGGAGACAGGCGGCGCCAACATTCAGTTCGCCGTCAATCCCACCAATGGCGAGACAGTCGTCATCGAGATGAATCCGCGCGTTTCGCGCTCTTCTGCGCTCGCGAGCAAGGCGACAGGCTTTCCTATCGCCAAGATTGCAGCCTTAGTGGCAGTTGGCTACACGCTAGACGAGATTCAGAACGATATCACGCGCAAGACCAAAGCCAGCTTCGAGCCGTCTCTAGACTACGTCGTAGTCAAGATTCCGCGCTGGAATTTTGAGAAGTTCCGCGGCACCGATCCAACGCTCGGCCCGCAGATGAAAGCAATCGGCGAAGTCATGGCGATTGGGCGCACCTTCCCAGAGGCGTTGCAGAAAGCTATTGCCAGTTTGGATATCGGTCTATTCGGCTTTGGCGATAAAGCCGATGATCCACAATATGATGTGCCTATTGAACAGATCGCCATACCGACAGCGCAACGCTTGCATCAGGTGGCAGCCTTGCTACGGCGCGGCGTCGCTGAGCCCGAAATCTGCCGCTTGACAGGCTATGACGCTTGGTTCGTGCGCCAACTGAGCCTTTTGGCAGAACAGGCGAACGCGATTCGTGCCCAATATGAGCGTGGCGAGCGTCACTGGAAGCGCTGGAAGCAGCTCGGCTTCACTGATCGATACCTGGCAAAGCTGCTCGGTACAACTGAGACGGCAGTGCGCGCCGAGCGCAAAGCAGCAGGCGCTGTGGCGCACTTCTACCGCGTGGATACGTGCGCTGCTGAGTTTGAGGCCTACACGCCCTATCTATACAGCACCTATGAGCGCGATTGCGAAGCAATGCCGACCGAACATCCGAAG
>RFIM01000260.1 GCA_003695215.1 Chloroflexota bacterium | reverse complement strand
CGCTGAGCGGCAAAAGCGCTGCTGAAGGCCCGCTGCCCAGCACCACGATTGTGTTGTACGTGCCTGCGGCGAGCGGCAGCTGATTGATGCGCGCGAGCGTGCTGCTGATCGGCGCGCCTGCAGGCACCACGACCAGATCGCCGCCGCTGAGCGGAATATCCACTGTGCCGTAAGGTTGCCCGTACGCCAAGCCTTGCGCTAACGGGAACTCAGTGGTGCCGATGACCTGGATCACATCCACAGGCGGCGCGTCTTTCACGGCGTGAATGGCGCCAAAGCGGATGTGGCCAGAGCGCGTCGGCGCTAGGTCGTCTTCATACAAGCCGACCTCAAGCGCGTTTGGCGTGCCTTGAATCACCACTGTGTAGCCAAAATCAACGCCGATGGGCACGTTGCCTTGGAAGATCGGTTGCTGATTGCCGCTGACGGTCACAGCCAGAGCGCGTGTGCCTGTCGGCACCTTCAAGAAGCGCGTGGCAGTGCCAAAGCTCAGCGCGCTTGCCGCCAACTGGCCGTCTAGGTAGATATCTACGTCGGGCGCGCCCGCCACGCCGTGCACGAAGCGGACTTTGCCATCAGCGGCACCTTGAGCGCTGCTGTGCGCAGGCGCAGCCAGACTCGCGATCAGCACAGCTGCCAAGCACAGCCCAAACAGGCTGTAGAGACGAGCTTTCGCTGTGAAGCGTTTGAAAGAAAGCATGATCCAAACTCCTGCACACGCTTGAAGGCGTGTTGATTGCAAGCTCAGGCTCAGGACGGATCAGTTGATTCGCCCATCAAGCCAACTTAGGCAGGTGGCTCAGGTGCCTTCCTGCCACTGGTTCAAGTAGTTGAACTGCTCTTCGGTCAGGGTATCAATGTGGACGCCCATGGCTTCCAGCTTCAGGCGCGCGATCTCTTGGTCAACTTCAGCGGGCAGGCTGTAGACGCGCTTCTCGAGCTTGTCAGCGTTGCGCAGCATGTACTCAGCGGCCAGAGCCTGATTGGCAAAGCTCATGTCCATGACGCTGGCCGGGTGCCCTTCGGCTGCGGCCAGGTTGATCAAGCGCCCTTCGCCCAGCAAGTTGATCTTGCGCCCATCTTTAGTTAGGTACTGCTGGACAAATGGACGCACTAGCTTGGGCGCGCCGACAGAGAGCTGCTCTAGGGCAGGGATGTTGATCTCAACGTTGAAATGCCCTGAGTTGCAGACAATAGCGCCGTCTTTCATCACTTCGAAGTGATGGCGATCGATCACGTTGATATCACCTGTGGCGGTCACGAAGATATCGCCGACTTTCGCAGCTTCTAGCATGGGCATGACGGCGTAGCCATCCATGAGCGCCTCGAGCGCCTTGAGCGGATCGACCTCAGTGACGATCACCTGCGCGCCCATGCCGCGTGCGCGCGCGGCGATGCCGCGTCCGCACCAGCCGTAGCCTGCTACCACAACCACGCGCCCTGCCAACAGGATGTTGGTAGCGCGCACAATGCCATCAATGGTAGATTGCCCTGTGCCGTAGCGATTATCGAACATATGCTTAGTGCTGCTATCGTTGACGGCAATCACAGGGAACATCAGAGCGCCGTCGGCGGCCATAGCGCGCAGCCGAATCACACCTGTGGTTGTCTCCTCTGTGCCGCCGATCACGTATTGCAGCAGCTCGCGCCGATTCTTGTGCAGCTCGCTGACCACATCCGCGCCGTCATCCATGGTCAGCTGTGGCTTGTGGTTCAGCGCCGCTTCAATGTGGCTGAAGTAGGTCGCCTTATCTTCGCCTTTGATGGCGTAGACAGGGATTTCATAGTGTGTCACTAGCGAGGCGGCGACGTCATCTTGAGTCGAGAGCGGATTCGAGGCGCACAGCACGACATCGGCGCCGCCTGCTTGCAGCGTCGCCATCAGGTTCGCCGTCTCGGTGGTCACGTGCAAGCACGCCGAGATGCGCACGCCCTTGAGCGGCTTCTCGCGGCTGAAGCGCTCGCGGATTTGGCGCAGCACAGGCATCTCTTGCTCGGCCCAGTCAATGCGCAGCTTGCCGCCTGTGGCCAGGCTCGGATCAGCAATGTCAAATGGCTGAGTCATCGTTTGCGTGTTCCTTACAGAGTTCCGAACGTACGTAACTTATCAGACACGGCGCTCCATTATAGCAGCTTTAGAGGCGCCGTTGCGAAAAGTGACCGCGCGTATGCAAAGCGTTGGCTATCTCTAGCGTGGCAAGAGCAAGGCTTGCAACGCGCCGCGATCGTCGAAGACCTGACGGTAGCGCGCCACGAATTCAGCAGGCGTGTAGCGATGCGTCTGCGTGCCTGTGCGCTCAATGGCATAAGCCGCGCATAAAGCGCCAACGCGCCCTGTGATGTCCCAATCCCAACCGTGATACATCCCGCACAGCAAGCCCGCGCGGAAAGCATCGCCAACGCCCGTCGGATCAGTGATGGTATCGGTCGGGAAGATCGGAATGGCGTAATGTTGCCCGTCAGCGAAAATCTCAGCGCCGTTCTTGCCAAGCGTGCGCGCCAAGACCTTCACACAGCCCAGCACTTCATCCTGGTTCATGCCCGTCTTGCGGCTGAGCAAATTCCACTCATATTCGTTCACAGTCAGCGCATGCGCATGTTGAACACCGCGTCGGAGCGTTTCGCCGTCCAGGCGCGGCAGCTGTTGGCTCGGATCGTACATGTACGGAATGCCGCGCTCGATGCACTCCTCAACCAGCTGCGCCATTGCTTGTGGATCGTTAGGCGAGATCACTACATAGTCAGGCTGCACATCCAGCGTATTGGCTAGGCTGTAATGGCGCGCATAAGCCATAGCGCCGCCATAAAACGAGGCGATTTGGTTGTTCTCATTATCGGTATTAGCGAAGAATGAGGCTGTGAAGACGTGATCAATCACCACGACAGCGCGCGTATCTACGCCAACTGACTCCAGCCAAAGGCGGTATTCGCTGAAATCGCGCCCGACGGTCGCCATCAGGCGCGGCCGCATGCCTAACAAGCCCATGTTATAGGCAATGTTGGCGCCCGCGCCGCCCCAGTGCCGCGCCATATCATCCACCAGGAAGCTCAGGCTGATGCGATCCAGCTTATCGAGTATCAGCTGCTCTCGGAATGAGCCAGGAAAACGCATCAGGTAATCGTACGCCACTGAGCCCGTGATCACTATCTCTTTCATGCAGGCGTTTTCACTCCTAGTCTAGGCTGCTTCAATGCAAGCGACAAGTGTAGCAGAATTCAGCAGGCTCTGCCTGCAGCTG
>RFIM01000259.1 GCA_003695215.1 Chloroflexota bacterium | reverse complement strand
GAGCGGCTGGAGCATGTGGCGCTACGCGCCGCTTTTGCCCGTCAGCGATTCAACCTACTTTCCGCCCTTGCACGTCGGCTGGACGCCGCTGATCGCAGCTCCGCACCTTGCCCAAAGGCTCGGGCTGCGCGCGCTGTGGCTCAAAGACGATTCGCGCAATCCAACAGGCTCGCTCAAAGATCGGGCTAGCGCGATGGTCGTGGCGCGTGCCCAGCAGCTCGGCGTCAAGGTCATCACGACAGCAAGCACGGGCAACGCTGCGGCCGCCCTGGCAGGTCTATGTGCCAGCGTCGGCATGAAAGCGGTTATCTTTGTGCCTGCTAAGGCGCCATCTGCCAAAATTGCGCAGCTGTTGGTTTATGGCGCTACTGTGCTGCTGGTAGACGGCACGTATGACGATGCTTACGCGCTCAGCCTGCAAGCAAGCGCCGAGTACAACTGGTACTGCCGCAACACAGGCATGAATCCGTACACAACCGAAGGCAAGAAGACTGCGGCTCTTGAGCTGTGCGAGCAATTGGCTTGGCGCGTGCCAGATGTCCTGATTCTCAGCGTCGGCGATGGCAACATCCTCGCTGGCCAGTACAAAGGCTTCTATGATCTCTACCAGCTGGGCTGGATCGCGCGCATGCCGCGTTTGATCGGCGTGCAAGCAGCAGGCAGCGACGCTCTAGTGCGCGCTTGGGAACAAGGCTTGACGGCCGAGGCTATGCAGCGCGGTAGCACAGAGACTATCGCCGATAGCATCTCAGCAGGCTTGCCCAGCGACCGCACCAAAGCGCTGCGCGCTGTCCGCCAGACTGATGGCGCGTTCGTGCGCGTCAGCGACGCCGAGATCCTCGCGGCTATCCCTGCTCTAGCGCGAGGCAGCGGCATCTTCGCTGAGCCTGCCTGCGCTGCAGCCTACGCCGGTTTGCTCACAGCGCTTGAATCAGGCCTTGTGCGCAAGGGCGAGTCAGTGGCGCTTCTGGTGACAGGCAGCGGCTTGAAGGACGTCAACGCGGCCATGCAAAGCCTGGCAGGCGAGAGCGGTTATCCGATCGGGCGCGATCCAGCTGCCATGCGCCAGGCAGTCGCGCGCCTGCAGCTAGCCTGAGAGCTGCCACCTCGGGCGTCTCTTTGCTATGATCTGAGCAAACCTTGTGAAATTTAACGCAACAAGTGCAGAAAGGCGCTTCGCTCATGCAAAGCGATGTAGCAATGGCTGAGAAGACGCCGCGCCCGAGGCCTGCTTGGCGCAGCAGCGGCTCGTTTTTCGTCATCTTGATGTTCATCGGCGCAGCCCTGCTGTTCATCTACAGCCTGTGGTTCGTCAACACGCACTCGCCTGTGGAAGAGCGCTTCAACCAGCGGCGCCGCCCGCTTGAAGCCGATACACCCGGCTATTTGATCTTGCGCGAGCGCGCAGGCGACTATCTGCGCACGGCGCTGAATGTGGATACGCTTGATGCAGCCGAAGGCAGGCGCCATGGCGTGGCTGAGTACAACGTGGAAGGCAAGACTGTGCGCCTTGAAGTCGAGTACATCCCTGATCAAACGCCGACGCTGGATATGGTCTTCGCAGGCTTTCTAGAGCGCGCCGACGGCACCGATACGGGCAGCGTCCTGAAGCGCTTCCCTGAGGCGCGCACGCCTTATTATTTCGCCGTCTTCTCAGGTTTCACCTATACCTACTACGAATTCGGCTGGATTAACGGCAATTGGATACTGCGCGCCTCAAGCCGTGAGGCGGGTCAGGAGGCGCTGCTGAGATTCGTCAACGGCTACGTTTATTGAGCGGCAAGCCTGCGCGCTAGGTCGTTTACAGCCAATAAGGTCAAGGTGAGCGCCGCGCCTGCCGCAAAGGCAATCCATGGCGCGGCCCTGAACACCAGCCGACCTTCCGCCAACATAGCGCCCCACTCAGGCAAAGATGGATCGCCGCCAAAGCCCAGGAAATGCAGCGTCGCCGCATTTAGAATCGCCCAAGCCATGGCGATCACGCCTGCAGAAAGGCTCGACGGCAAGGCGTTCGGCAGGACATGCCGCCATAGCACGCTGAGCTCGCCTGCGCCGAGCGCCCGCGCCGCCTCGATGTACGGTTGTGTGCGCACTGAGCGCGCTGTGGCGCGCACGATGCGCGAGTAAGCAGGTAGGCCGCTCAGCGCCGCAGCTAAAGCGATCTGCAGGCTGCCGTTGCCCGCTAAGGTCAGCACGCTCAAAGCAAGCAGCAGGCTCGGCAGTGCCAGCAGCGCATCGCTCAGGCTGAGCAACAGCCAATCAAGCGCGCCGCCAAAGAAACCTGCGCACAAGCCGAGCGCGCCGCCGATCAGGACTGTGCTGCACAGCGCTATCAGCGCGACGCTCAAGGTGCGCGCCGCTCCATGCAGGATTCGACTGAAGACATCGCGCCCGATCAAATCGGTGCCCAGCCAATGCCGCGCTGATGGCGCCTGTAGCGCCTGCCCGACCTCTGCCAGTGGATCGTAAGGCGCGATCAACGGCGCGCAAAGGCTAGCCAGCGCAAGGCAAACCAAGAACGCGCCTGGCAGTCCGATGCGCCTCATAGCCCTTGCCTTCGCAAGCGCGGATCGCGCCAGGCTGCTAAGATATCCGCCAATGTGCTCAGCAAGCTATAAGCCAGCGCGCTGAGCAGCACCACGCCTTGCACCACAGGGTAATCGCGCCCGTTGACGGCATTCAGCAAGAGCTGACCAATGCCGCGCCGTGTGAAAAGCGATTCGGTCACTAAAGCGCCGCTGATCAGAAAGCCGCTTTGCAGGCCGATCAGGCTGATCAGCGCGCCGCCATAGGCGCTGAGCATGTGCCGCCACACGATCAGGTGCACAGGCAAACCTTTGGCGCGCGCCGTCTGCACAAAAGGCGCCTTTTTGGCTTCATGCAGCCCTGCGGCTGCCATTTGCCCTATGCTTCCGCTCAGCGCAACGCCAAGCACGCCGCACGGCAAGAGCAACGCCTGCAAGCTGTTGTCACGGCTGATCGAAGGCAACCAACCGAGCCACACAGAGAACACGTAGATCGCCAATATGCCGAGCCAATAGACAGGCGTGGCGAGCAGAAGCGCGATCAGCGCCTGAGCAAGCTGCTGCAGCCAGTGCCCGCCAAGCGCTGCGCCAATGCCAAGCGCCAAGCCGAGCAGCGTGCCGACGAGCAGCGCGCCAATTGCCAAAGCCAGAGTCGCTTCCAGCTGCTCGCCAATTAGCGCTGTGACAGCGCGCCCATTCACCAACGAGACGCCTAGATCGCCGCGCAACAAGCGGCTTAACATGTTTAGGTACTGCACGCCGAGCGGCAAATCCAAGCCGAGCGCAGCGCGCCGCGCCGCAATCTGGCTCTCAGTTGCGCCGCTCAGCGCCAGCTGCAGCACAATGGCATCGCCAGGCGCCAGGCGCAGCGCAATGAAGGCGAGAGTCGCTGCTGACCAGAGCGTGAAGAGCGCGCTGAGCGCACGTTGCACCGCAAAGCGCAGCATCGCGCTCAATCATCGCCAACCAAGGTCAGGTTGGCCAAGAGCGGAAACCAGCCGTAGGCATCAAAGGCCAGGCCGCTGATGCGCTTGCGGTGCGCATTCAGATTGACATAATCGCGGATCGGCAAGATCAGCGCTTGATCCATGATCAAGCCTTGCACGCCTGTGTAGAAGTTCTGCCGCTGGGCAGGATCGCTCGTCTGGACGGCTTGGCGCAGCCATTGATCCAAGTTGGCGTTGCTGACGCGCATGAAGTTGTTGCGCGCATCGCTCAGATAGAAGTTGTTGAGCACGCTCGGATCGGCGCCGAAGTCGTTGAAGGCGACCAAGTGGTAATCGCCGCTTTGAACAGCGGCCAGCAAGCCTGCCAGGTTCGGCACTTGGCGCAGCTCAGCCTCAATGCCTTGCTCGCGCCATTGGCTTTGCAAGCGCTGCGCCACTTGCGGCGCATAGCCCCACGTCGGCACGATCACGATCAGGCGCAACGGCACGCCGTTCAAATCGAGGATTTTGTCGCCATTGTTATCCATGTAGCCAAGTTCGGCCAAGGTACGGCGAGCGACCTCGCGGCTGTGCGGATAGTACTGCTTGACTTGCGGCTCGTAGAACGGCGTGACGGCCGTCAGCGGCCCGTAGGCAACAGGCGAGAGCTGCTGGAAGACTGAGTCAATGATAGCGACACGATCTGTGGCTGTGATGATGGCGCGGCGCACCTCCAGCCGATCTGTCGGCGCTTTAGCCGTGTTGAACAGGAACTGCAAGGGCATACCTGGAATTGGCTGTGGCAGCAAGGCGATGTCATCGCGGCGCGCCAAAGCCAGCGCATCCAGTGGCGCCAACTCGCCGATGATATCCACAGCGCCGCTCTCAAGGGCAGGCGCGCGCGTGGCAGGATCAGTGAAGAAGCGGAACTCGATCTCCTCGACAGGCGCAGGATTATCCATGCGATAGAATGGCGGCGCCCAGCGGTAGATCGGATTGCGGCGCAGCAGGATATAGTCGCCCGGTATGAATTCGACCATCTGATACGGCCCTGTGCCGACCTGATGCAGCTGGTACAGGTCGGTGCCGTACTCGCGCAGCGCTTTTGGGCTGGCAATGCCCAGATAGACTTGTGAGAGCGAATCGAGCAGCGGCGCAAAAGGCGCTTTGAGCACCAATTCGATTGTGTATTCATCTCGGACGATGTAGCGCTCGAAGCTGCCCAGCATGAAGATGGCCTTCTGCGAGCGCGTCTCAGGCGCCGTGATGCGATCTAGATTGGCGGCCACAGCCAACGCGTTGAAGGGCTCGCCATCGTGGAAGCGCACGCCGCGCCGCAAATAGAAGGTGTAGATCAAACCATCAGGCGAGATTTCCCAGCGCTCAGCCAAGCCTGGCACGAAGGCTTTCGTGATCGGATCGCGGTAGACGAGTGTGTCGTAGACCGAGCGCAAGGGAATGCCAAGCTCAGCTGAAGCGTTGATGTGTGGATCGAAGCCGCTTGGCAAGAGCGTCAGGCCATAGACAATGCGCGAAGCTGCAGGCTGTGCGGCTGCGATCGGGCGCGTGAGCACGTTTAAGAGAAACATGCTGCCCGCACACACCAAAAAGACGATTGAAGCGCACGAGAGTAAAAAGGCAGTGCGCAGGACGTTTCGGAACATGGTCTTTGCACACCTTGAGTCCTCAGCTTACGTGGAAGGCTGAGTATAGCGCAGATGATGGCGCTCGGCACTATCTAGGCGTCGTTTGGGCGTAGGCAAAAGCGCGCCGTGCCGTAGATCGCTGAGCGGGCAGGTGCGTTATACTGATCAGCGAGATCGCAAGTGTGAGGAAAATCGCCATGCGCCGCTTTTGGACGAATCGCCGCCGTTGGCAAAAGATCGCGCTGATCGCACTCGTGCCGCTAGGGATCGCCTTTGGTGCGCTCTACCTGTGGCTCTTCGCTGATCTGCCTTCGCTGGATAATCTGCAGGCAGGCTTGGCGTTGCCATCGACGCGCCTTTATGACCGTCACGGGCGCTTGCTCTACGAAGTGATCGATCCGCAAGGCGGCAGGAATCGCGTGGTGCCGCTAGAGCAGATTCCTGAGTCGCTTGTGCAAGCGACCATCGCCACAGAAGATCGCTATTTCTACCAGA
The DNA here is from genome assembly GCA_003695215.1 of Chloroflexota bacterium. Lineage (GTDB taxonomy): Bacteria > Chloroflexota > Anaerolineae > Aggregatilineales > UBA2796 > CP2-2F. The sequence continues at coordinate 8,472 of RFIM01000259.1, read as the reverse complement.
GCATCGGCATTGATTTGGTCGGCATTCTGCGCGCCCTGTGGATCAACGTGCAGGGCGGCGAGGTGCGCGTCGGCGGCAGCACTATCACCCAACAAGTAGCGCGCAACCTGCTGCTCGATCCGCAACAGCGCGCTGAGCGCAGCCTGCGCCGCAAACTTCGCGAGATGATCCTCGCCCTTCAATTGGCGGCGCGCTACAGCAAGTCCGAGATTCTTGCGCTCTACCTAAACCAAACCTATTACGGCAACCTCGCCTACGGCGTCCAAAGCGCAGCTGAAGTGTACTTTGGCAAAGATGTCAGCCAACTCACATTGGCCGAGTCGGCCTTGCTGGCAGGCCTGCCGCAAGCGCCTGCCTTGCACGATCCGCTGCGCGATCCGCAAGCGGCGAAGGCGCGCCAGCGCGTGGTGCTCGATCTTATGGTCGAAGCGGGCTATATCACGCGCGCAGCAGCCGACCGCGCCTATGCCGAGCCGCTGCAATATGGCTCAGCCAAATTCATCATGAACGCGCCGCATTTCGTGCAGGCTGTGTGGCGGCAACTGGAGCGCGATTTCCCCGAGCATATCTATCGAGGCGGCCTGCGCGTCATCACCACGCTCGATTTGGACTGGCAGCGCGCTGCTGAGGAAGCCGCTCGGCGCCACTTGGCCGCGTTGAACACTGCAAGCCCTGAGAAGCCTTCCAGCCAAGCCGTCGGCGCTGCAGTGGTCGCCCTTGATCCGCACACAGGGCAACTCTTGGTCATGCTGGGCAGCCCCGACTTCTTCAACGCCGAGATCGATGGCGCCATCAACATGGCGCTAGTGCCAAGACAGCCCGGCTCGACGCTCAAACCGTTCGTCTATGCGCTCGCCTTCGATCCCAATCGCCCAGAGCCATGGACGCCCGCCACAATGGTGCTGGACGTCACTACGCCGTTCGTGACCAAGCGCGGCGAGAGCTACACGCCGCACAATTATGGCTTGGTCGAGCACGGGCCTGTCTCCGTGCGCGAGGCTTTGGCATCCTCTTACAACATACCGGCTGTGGCCGCGCTGGAGCAGGTCGGCGTGGGCAATCTGATCCGCTTGCTGACTCAGCTGGGCGTGACCACGCTGACCGATCCTGAGCGCTACGATCTCTCCATCGCGCTCGGCGGCGGTGAGGTGCGCCTTACCGAGCTGGTCGCTGCATATGCTGCCCTTGCCAATCAGGGCAGGCCAATCGCAACGAGCATGCTCTTGCGCGTCGAGGCAGCTGATGGCAGCTTGCTCTACGAGTGGCAACAGCCGCCGCCTGCTGATCCTGTCATTGACGAGCGTGTGGCCTGGCTGATCACTGATATTTTGAGCGATCCTGAGGCGCGCATGCCATCTTTCGGCGTGCGCAGCCCGCTGAGCATCGGTCGCCCTGCAGCCGTCAAGACAGGCACTACAACCGACTTCCGCGACAATTGGACGGTTGGCTATACGCCGCAGATCGTGGTTGGCGTCTGGGTCGGCAATCCGAACAACCAGCCGATGGTCAATGTGAGTGGCGTGAGCGGCGCAGGCCCAATCTGGAACGAGTTCATGCGCGTTGTGCTGAAAGATAAGCCTGAGCTGACCTTCGAACGCCCTGATGGCTTGGTTCAGGCTGAAGTCTGCGCGCTCTCGGGCTTGCTGCCAACGCCCTATTGCCCGCAGCGACGCGTGGAATGGTTCATCCGCGGCACAGTCCCGACTAAGTACGATGACCTATACCAGTTGTTCACCATAGATGCGCGCACAGGCCTGCTAGCTGATGAGCATACGCCTGAGCGCTATCGGCGCGAGCGCGTGTACCTGGTCTTGCCGCAGGAGGCGCGCGCATGGGCTGCACGCAATGGCATCGAGCCGCCGCCTGTGCCGCTGAGCCAAGTGGCGCGCCAGGTAGCGGCTGTGCGTTTCCTCACGCCTGATCCGCATACCATCTTTCAGCTGACGCCGCTCATCCCGCGTGAAGCCCAGCGGATCAAGCTCTCAGCCGCTGTGCCAAGCGGCACACGTGCTGTCTCGTATTGGCTGCGCGATGCGCACGGCCAGGAGCGCCTGATCGCCACTGTAGAACATGAGCCGTACTGGGCCTGGTGGCAGTTGGAAGTAGGCGACTACGCGCTGATCGCGCGGGCGCAGCTAGCCGATGGGACATTGCAGGAATCGCAAGCGCTGCCCTTGCGCGTGATCGCTTATGTGCCGCCGAATCAGCGCCCGCCTTCAGGCGAGGTGCAGTGATCGCGCCGCCTTTCAAGGCCTGAGAGCCATTCAGCGCGCAGGGCTACGCTGAGCGTTCACTGCACCAGCAGCTTTCGCAGATCGCCTTGCACTTCCAGGCCGGCGTTGCGTCCAATGCCGCTGAAGATCGGCCTATCGCCTTTCAAAGGCATCAGGCAGACTTCCACGCTAGCGCGCAGAGTTTCCTCAACGCGCTTGTGCATCTCAGTGCGCGTCGGCTCATGCAGCAGGCCGCCTTCAGCGCGGCGCGCGATCATCTCAAGGCGATAGCGCTTGTCACGCACAATCCAGGTGACGCGATCATCGGTCACGGCGAGCGCCTCTAGCTTAGCGCCTGTGTAGCTAGCAAAGCGATAGAGCCTGCCTTCCTGCCAGAAACCGATGATGAATCCGCCGAAAGTGCGGCGAATGAATGGCACTGTGGCAACAGAAGCTGTCAGGCATGTGCGCGGCTGATCAAAGTGATTGCTCTGCAGCCAAATCCAGGCCGAAGGGAAAGATTTTCCCCAGTCTTTTTCAATATAGCCGCGTCCGCCTTCAAAGACGACAGGATGCCCGTCAATGCGCAGCTGGCCGCGAATCAGATGATCGAAGCTGCACACGCCATGGTTGCACTCCATGAAAGGCAACCAGCCGAACCAGCCCATGATGCCAGGCGAAGCCAGCGTCACAGGCCAGCCGCTGCCGCCCTCAAAATGCAGCTCGCCTTCCAAGCTGATGGCGCCGCCATGCAGCCTAAGCCGAAGCGCCTCGAGCGAGAAGAAATTCTCGCCGATGTGCAGCGCAAATCGATCTGAAGCAGCTTGAAAGGCCTCGGCAGGGAACTGATAGTAGTGCGAGCGTCCTTGCAAGCCGTCGAGGACTTGGATGAAGGCGTGCGTCTTGCGCGGATCGGCGTTCAGGAAGATGCCAGGGATGACGGCATAGCGATGCTTTTCGGTCGGATCGATCAGTTTGAAGTACCAGCCTTCGAAGAAAGGCGGCTTTTTACCGACGCCGTGATAGCGCTCAGGGTTCAGCGTCAGATCGAGATAGCCCATGCTGTTGCCTCAAGGAAATCGGTGTGCGATTGTGGCGATTATAGGCATGAGCCGCATTTCTGCCCAAAGGCAAGGGCAGAAGCGCTTCCGCCCTTGCTTGAGAGCGCCGCTCTGCAGAATGGCTTGTGCATTGAAGCCTGTCAGTCGAGTTTAGGCGGCGTGAGCCTGTGATTGATGAGAATCTCAGGCGCGCCTTCAGCTGCGACGCGCAACGGCACTTCGAAACGCAAGAAGGCAGGGAAGCAGAGCGTCTCGTTGACAGCCTCGCAGTAGATGACAGTTGCATCTAGGGTGATGAGCGCTTCGCCTTGGCTGAGCTTGACGGGCATGCGCACAGGCATCGGCGGCGTGATCAGGCGCAGATCGTTATCGGCAGGCGCTACACGCGCGATCGGCGTATTGTTGTAGAAATGCAGCGTGAACGGCGCTTGGTCGTTCTGCTTGTAGCCTTCAGGCAAGGTGATGTTCAAGACGATCTGGCTATCGCCTGAGGCGACCGTCATCGGCTCTAGGCGCACGATCGTGCCGAAGAAGTCTTCTGGTGGCACATCCTCAGCAGCTTCAGCAGCAGCTGCCATGGCCAGCCGCTCAGGATTGGGAAAGGCGATCGTGCTGACTAGCTTCGTAGCCAAATCCACCACGCGAATGGCGCTGTTGTTGGTATCAGCCACATAGAGCTTGCCGTTGGCGTAACTGATGCCGCCTGGCTCCCAGAATTGCGGATTCGCGCCATCACGGAAGCCTGCACCTTCGCCTAGAAAAGTGCGGCTCTCGCGCCGATTCGGATCGATCAGCTTGATCTTGTGATTATACGTATCGGCGACGTACAGCTCGCCGTTCGGCCCGAGCGTCAAGCCGAGCGCGTGCTGCAAGCGGACGGCATCGCCGATGCCGTCGACATCGCCGAAATCGAACAGGCCCGTGCCAACAATGGTCTGGACGCGACCAGCGCGCAGGTCAACTTTGCGAATCGCGCTCGACTCAGCATCGGCGAAGTAAAGCACGTCGCCTGTGCCGATGATTCCGCTCGGCTGCGCAAGCTCGCTCTCCAGCAGCGCACCATCTAGAATGCCTTCGCGTCCGCTGCCGACGAAGGGCATGACTTGCTCAGCGGCCAAGTCGAGCTTCCAAAGCTGATGCGGCCCTGCCATAGCGATATAAACGACGCCGTCTTGATAGTGCACGTCCCAAGGCGAGTTGAGCGGCATCTCGCGGGCAGCGCCGCCGCGCAAACGGTTGCGCCAATCGCGATTTTGGACGCCTGTGCCTGCCACAGTCGTGACCGTGCCCTGGCGCAGGTTGACGGCGCGTATGGCGTGATTGCCGGTATCGGCCACATAAAGCGTCTCGTCCTCAGCGTTGAGCGACATGCCATGCGGCCAATTGAAAGCTGCCTCAGCGAAGCTACCATCGCGCAAAGCTGCGGCGCCGCTACCGATGACCTGCTGCACAGCGTAAGTCTCCAGATCGGCGACGATCAGGCGATGGTGATTACTATCGGCAATGAACAGGCGCCCACTGCGCGCATCTGCCAGCACTTTGCCTGGAAAAGCCAGCGGTGAAGGCGCGCGGCGTTCGCGCTCAGGCGTCAGGCGCAAGGGCGTGCGATCGATCATGCCTTTGGCATCAAATTCAGCGATCATGCCTGCAATGGCAGGCTGCATGGCATCGTAAACGCCTTCGCCGCTGTAGTAGCCTAGCACCTTGCCCTGCGGATCGATCAACATGAAGGTCGGCCAAGCGCGCACGCCATAAAGCTGCCATAAGATAAAGTTGCGGTCGTTCACCACAGGATGATCCACGCCGTAGCGCTTCAGGATGTGGCGGATATTCTCGGTCTCGCCTTCGTTGGTGAATTTAGCGCTGTGCACGCCGATCACCACTAGCTCATCAGGGAATTCAGCTTCCAGGCGCTTCAGATCAGGGATTACGTGAATGCAATTGATACAGCCATACGTCCAAAAATCCAGCAGGACTGCCTTGCCGCGCAGCTGTGCCATGTTCAAGGGCTCAGGCACATTCAGCCAGTCCAGGCCGATAGGAAACTCAGGTGCACGGACTTTGCCGGCGTAGCTTTGCATTGGCGTTGCAGTCACTGCGATCTCTCCTTGCGCTAGACCAACTTGCCATGGCGCCAGCGCATCTGCTAAGAGCAACAGCGCGCCTAGCGCTAGCAGGCCAGCTACGACGATACCAATACGACGCATGTTCGCCTCATCTGACTTTACAAGCCGCTTGACGTAATCATCGTAAAGGATTTGCACAAACTTTGCAAGTGACACTCACCAGAAGTTCAGAATTTATAAAGCGCTTCCTATAAAAACAGCGCGCCTTGCATCAGAACACAAGGCGCGCTGAGAAGTTGTGCTGAGCAGCTGCGCAATCAGGCCATGCTATCGACGAAGACGACTTCTTTCTGTGGCGCTTCGCGCTCAAACTCGGCAAGGCTGAGGCGCGCAAGGATGAAGAGCGTCATCACGAAGCCGACGCTCTGGATCAAAAACACGCTGCCATAGGCAAGCGCTTTATCGCCGCCGACAAGAGCCAGCGCAATATCGAACAGCACGCCGCCTAACGCTACGCCTGAGCCGCGCGCTAACGTCGAGGCAACCGTCCACAGCGCAAGGTACAAGCCCGCGCCCCACGCGCGCGTCATCGCCATCATCAAACCAAGCGTGCCGACCGTCCACATGCCCAAGCCCAAGCCCATCGTCACCAAGCCGACGGTCACGAAAGGACGAATCTGCAGCATGGCGCTGAAGGTGAAGATCACGAAAGTTGCCACCAGCAAAAGCACGCCCCAGCGCGAGAGCGTCATGTTATTGACGCGATTCGGGAAGCGCCGAATGGCGATCAGGCTCAGCACGATTGCCAGCAAGGTCATGCTGCCCCAATAAGCCGAGAAGCGGTTGGTTGTCGAGAGCGGCATCCCGAAGACAGTGCCAGCAAACGGCTCTAGGAGCACGTCTTGCGTGTAGAACAAGCCGTTGGTCAGCGCGAGGAATAAGAAGAACAAGCGCGTCTGACGGCTTGCCCAGACCTCTTTCATGGTCTGCCAGAAGGATTCGCTCGGCTGCGCGGCGCTGCGCGCGGCGCGCCGCTTGATCGGCGTCTCCTCGCCGATCAGCGAGAAAATCCATATGCCCATCATGACTGCAGGCGCGATCAGCATCAGCGAGAGAAAGCCTTCGCGCGAGTATTCAGGCAGCAGACGGCTGTACAGCACGCCTGCCACAGCGAAGCCGAGAATCAAGAAGAACCAGATCACGCTGACTGCCCGTGTGCGCTGCGGCGCCGGCGTTCGATCGTGCACTAGCGAGAGAAAAGTTGTGCTGCTGAGCGTCGAGCCGACGCTGAACATGACCAGTGCCGTGACCACGCCCAGCCAGCCTAGAAAACTGCCCGCATTCGTTGTGACCGTGATATTCATCAGATCGAAGGAAAAATCGCGCGTCCAAGGCGTGTAACTGCCTGCCAATTCAAGCGTTGCCACGCCGAGCAGCACGTAGCTCAGCGCCATGATCAACCTGCCGCCCATGACATAAGGCATTCGCCGATAACCGCGCCAATTGGTCACATCAGAGCGGCGCCCTATCCAGACTGAGAGCGGCGCTAGGAAATAGCGCAGTGCCAAGAGCAAGGCAATGGGCGTGGCAGCGAAGCCAAGCTCCTTGATCATGATGCGATTCCAGACGCCTGAGGCCAGGATATCTGCCAAGGACGAGCCGATGTGGAAAGTGCCGATTTTGATATTGCGCAGTAGGCCGAGGTTGCGCGCGCCGTCCTCAACGCGCTCCTGGGCTAGCGCTTCCATGCCGAGCGACGCCGAACGGCTATCGAGTTGTGCTTGCATAGCTCGAAATCCTATAGAAACTCGGTGCAATTTGAAGTTCACTAAGATTTTAGAGAATTTTGGAGAATTTGGCTAGTGCAAATTATCACATAGAGGGTTGCATTTGTCAGAATTGATGAAGTCGCTGCACGCTCAAGCGGCCAAGAGCGATCCAGCGTGCTTCTGCGCCTGCGGCTAGTCACGCTTTAGGGCCTGTGGCGCTTTCTACAACGCAGAGCTAGTGCTAGCAGCAAAGGGCATTTGCCGCTAGACTATAATTCAAGCAGCGCGTGCATTTTGTAAGAATAAAGCAGCCCTTGGCGCAGGCTCAGCATTTGATTTTGGCACAGCGAGGCATTATTCATGGTCAGAATCGGGCAGAAATTGAATGACCGCTATTTGGTGGAAGAGATGATTGGCGAAGGCGCCACGTCGGCCGTCTATCGTGGCACTGATTTGCTGCTCAAGCGCGCTGTGGCCATCAAAGTGCTGCATCCGCACGTCCATGCGACGACGCGCCAACGCTTTGAGCAGGAAGCCCAAGCCTCAGCCAGATTGAATCATCCTGGCATCATGCTGATCTACGATCGCGGACGCGATCGCGATGACTACTACCTGGTCGTCGAGCTGGTGCATGGCAAGCCCCTGTATGAGTATATTCCCTGCAGCCCTGAAGTTGCGGCGCGCTTGGGCAGCCAAATTTGCCTCGCCCTGGACTACGCGCACAGAGTCGGCCTGATTCATCGCGATATCAAGCCTGCCAATATTTACGTCACCGCTGAGAATACCATCAAGCTCATGGACTTCGGCCTAGCCATTCCGTTGGATGGCAGCCAGAAACGCTTGACGGCACACGGCTCGATCATCGGCACGCCTGCGTATCTCTCGCCTGAGCAGGCGCAAGGCAAGCCGCTCGATCAGCGCACTGACCTGTACTCGCTCGGCGTCGTCTTGTACGAAATGGTCACAGGGCAACTGCCCTTTGATGCCGATGATATCACCTCAATCTTGATTCAGCAGGTCAATAAGGCACCTGTGCCGCCTAGCCGTTTGGTCAGCGCGCTTCCGCCAAGCCTAGAAGCAGTCATCTTGAAGGCGCTGGAGAAGCAGCCCGAGAAGCGCTTCAGCACGGCGCTTGAGATGGCCGCAGCCCTGGATGAGGCGCTCAAGCTGCCAGCTGCCAGCACAGGTGCCACAGTCGAAGTGCGCGCCAAGCCGCGCATCCGTGCTGCGCTCGCCGACGATCATCCGAGCCTGCGCGCGCCTTTAGCAGCTTACCTGGAACTCTCAGGCGATATCCTTGTGGTCGGTGAGGCTAGTGATGGCCACGAAGCCATTGAAATATGCCGCCAACATCAGCCTGACG
>RFIM01000258.1 GCA_003695215.1 Chloroflexota bacterium | reverse complement strand
TCATCGATCATGACTTCTACGCGCTGCGCGCCTTGAACAGCTACATGGCCTGGGATCGGCGCACGCGTGTGGTTGGCTTGGCGGAGTCGTTGGAGCAAGCGCTGGCTTTGCTAGGCGATCTACCGCGCGTTGAGCATCCTGACGTGATCTTGCTAGACTCAGATGCCTATCAAGAGGCTGAGCTGGTGCGCAACATGCGCCATTTGCAACAGCTTGTGCCGCGCTTGCATTTGATCTGCATGGCGCATCAGAAGGAGATAGCGCGTGTGGCGCTCGTCCACAGCGCAGGCGGGCGCGCTTACTTCCTGCGCAATGAAGTGCGCTTGCTGCTGATGAACGCCATCATCTATGCCTTGCAGCATCCTTTCACAGTCACCAGGAGCATTTTTGAGCGCCTGCAAGCTGAGCAATCGCCTTTGGCGAAAATCGCGGTCGTCTTGCCGCGCCCGCGCGAGTATCCCGAGCTGACCGAGCGGATTCGGCAGGCGCTGTGGCTATACGTGATCGAAGGCATGCCGGCTCAGCTCGCCGCCGATGAGATGGGCGTCAGCCCGCACACTGTGCGCAGCTACATCAAAGAAGGCTATCGAATCCTCGAGGCGCACGACGATAGCGAGTATCCTGAGGACATGAGCCCGATCGAGCGCGCTTTCATGCGCTTCACGGCCCTAGATTGGCGCGATACAGCCCAGCAAGATGCGCCTACTCCAGAAACTTGAGCAGCTGTGGGCATTCAAGGCACTTTTGCTATACTTTGATCAACGTTGTTTAGCGACCGATGACCGATGTTCAGCTTACCGCTTGCACATGGCGCGCTCGGCTGGTGGGATGAAATTTTCGTGGCGCTGGCTATCGGAATTTTCCTGGTGATGTTCCTTGGGCCGATGCTCAACACTGCGTTGAGCCGCCTGCGCGGCGAATCGCGCCTTACAGCGGATGCGCCGCTGAGGGAGCCGCACAAGGCTGAAGGCCCAGCCGACACGTTCCGCCTGGAGTGAGCGCTGTGCGCCGCGCCTGGATCGTCATAGCTTTTTTGGCACTCTTTGCCGCCTTTCAGCCCGCTGAAGCGCACGGCTACTTGATCCGCGTGATCCCTGATAACCGCGCCGTCCTCTCACGCTCACCGACGCGCATCCAAGCCTGGTTCAGCGAAGGCTTGGAACCGCGCTTCAGCACCATCAGCCTGACCGATGACCGCGGCAACGCTATTGCGCTGGAAGAAGTCGGCGTGGTGCCGAGCAACCCTTCGCAGCTCTCGGCGCGCATCGCGCAGCCGCTGCCTAACGGCGCCTATATCGTCAACATGCGCGTTGCCTTTGCCAGCGACGGGCACATTTATAACGAGCGGTTGGTCTTCTGGGTCGGCGAGCAAGGCGGCGACTTGGCTGTGAGCGGCGAAGGCTCGCTGATCGATCCTTTAGAAGCCGTCTGGCGCGCCATCAGCCTGCCTGCCTTGTACGCGCTCTTTGGCGCAACACTGCTCTATAGCGCTGTGCTATTGCCGGCTTGGCGCAATCCGAGCTATCGCGCGGGCAAGCTGCCGCCGCGGCTGATGAACAGGCTGACTGCCTTAGCGTGGATCGCTGTGAGCATCGCGGCGCTTGGCACAGTGCTGGCGGTGCTGCAGCAGAGCGCTGCGCTCTTCGCTGTGCCGCTAGAGGCAGTGCTGCGCGACAACCTGTGGGACGTAGTGCTCAATGGCACTACCATTGGCGATACCTTGCGGCTGCGCCTGATCCTGCTCGTGGCGATTGCCGCCATGCTCTACGGCACACGCTATCTGAGCGAGCGCCTGCCCGATTTCGTGACGCCGCTGTGGATGGCCATTGGCGGCGCTTCCGCTTCAGCGCTCTTCACCTTCTCGATGAGCAGCCATGCTGTTGGCAGCGACCTGTGGGCAGTGCCTTCGGTCTTCGTGCATTGGCTGCATATGTTGGCGACGGGCGCGTGGGCAGGCGGCTTGATCGGCTTGGCAGTGCTGCTGCCTGTGGCTTTAGCGCCGCTGGATGAATCGGGCAGGCGCGCTGCGCTCAGCGCTGCACTCAGGCGCTTCGCCGTCTTGGGCGTCGGCGCTGTTTTGATTCTGAGCGCCACAGGTATCTACAACAGCGCCATTCAGATCAGGCAAGTCAATGATTATGTGACCACGCCGTACGGCCTGATTTTGCTGGCCAAGTACGCGCTCGTGGCGTCTATGCTGCTCGTGGCGCTTTACCATCACCTGATCGTCGGCCAGGATCGGCTGACGACGCGCCTTCGCCAACGCTATGCGGCGCTGCGCGAGCGCTGGCCGAACCTGCCGCGCAGCTTGCGCCTAGAAGCCTTGCTGGGCGTGCTCGTGCTGATCGCCACAGCTTTCCTGGCATCGAATGCGCCGCCTTTGCCCACTCAGCGCGAGTCCGTGCCGCTGCTGACGGCGCGTGGCAGCGAAGGCGCGCTCAGCGCCGCGCTGACCTTCGATCCAGGCGGCGTGGGCGGCAATACCTATGAATTGGCGCTCAAGCGCGAGGGCGAGCCTGTCCGTGGCGCGCAAGTGCAGCTGCGCTTGGCTTATCCTGCCCTGGATCGGCGCGCAAAGGCGATTCAGCTGGACGACGCAGGCGATGGCATCTACCTAGCAGCGGGCCTGGAGCTGGATCGCGCGGGTTTGTGGTGGGCGCTTCTGGACGTCAGGCTGCCTGAGTCGCCTGAGGCTGTGCGCATAGCGCTGACTGCAGATTTGCCTGAAGTGGCGCCTGCCCTGAATTTGCGCCAACCTTCACTCCTGAATTGGCTGAGCGCGCTTGGCGTCGGCGCTGCGATGGTGTGGTTGAGCCTGCCGCCGCTGGCTCGGCGCGTTCGGCGCGTTCACTTCACGCCTGAGATCGCCTTCATCTTCATCGCCCTGATGATCGTGACTGTGTTGTTCAGCATTGGCGGCGCCTTCATCATTAGCGAGGCCGGCGCGCAGACGGATCGGCTGCGCAATCCGCCGCCACAGATCGTCAATCCGATCCTGCCTGATGCGGCTTCGATTGCGCGTGGCGCAGCCGCCTACGCTCAAAATTGCAGCGCTTGCCATGGCGCGCGCGGCGAAGGCGATGGCGCGCGCGCTGCTGCCTTCACGCGCATGCCGCGCATCCGCACTTTGGTTGAATCGCGCCGTGACGAAGCGCTCTTCAACGCCATTCAGCGCGGCATTGGCGCCATGCCTGCGGTGCCGTTGCCTGAGCCAGTCACTTGGGATGTAGTCAATTTTCTAAGATCGCCTGCCTTCTTAGGCAGATGAGGCTTGCTGCAGCACAAAATGCCTCTGGCTACAGGCCTGAGATCATCGGCAGTCACTTGCCCTGAGCCTGCCTTTTGCTCTACAATTCTCTGAAAAATTTTTTGCAATGTTCAGCGCTTGAAAGCGTTCGGCACGCCTTTGAAAGAGCTACTCATGAAGCAGCACGCTGAAAGAAGCCACTTGATCGGCAATCGCTATCGCCTGGTCAGAAAAATTGGCGAAGGCGGCATGGGCACGGTCTTCGAGGCGGAAGATCGGCTGAACGCGAAATTTGTGGCGCTCAAATGCCTTAAATCGCGCCCTGATCAAGATTACAGCGATACGCATCAGCGCCAACTGCTGGCCCGTGAGTTCCAAACGCTGGCAGGCTTGCGCCATCCGCACATCATCAGTGTGCTGGATTTCGGCTACGATAGCCAGCTGAGGCCTTATTTCACGATGCCCTTGCTGCACGGCGCTAGGAACATTCTAGAAGTCGCTGCTGAGCGCATGCTGCACGGCAAGGTGCGCTTGCTGATCGAGATGCTGCAGGCGCTGAACTATTTGCATCGGCACGGCATTTTGCACCTCGATCTGAAGCCGAGCAACGTCCTTGTTGAGCCGAATGGGCGTGTGCGCGTGCTGGATTTCGGCATCGCCACAGAACTCACACATGCACCTGAAATAGGCGGCACTTTAGAGTACATCTCGCCTGAGATGCTCAACGGCGAGCCGATTGAGCCTGCTTCTGACCTATACGCAGTCGGCGTGATCGCTTACCAAATCTTCGCAGGCGAACATCCCTTCGCCGCCAACGGCATCGCACAGCTCATCTATCGCGTCCTGACCGAGCGACCTGATTCTGAGCGCCTGGCCGCACCTGAAGCCGTCCGTCAGGTCATCATGCGCCTTTTGGCCAAGAAGCCCAGCGAACGCTATGCCAGCGCCTATGAGGCAACTTTGGCGTTCTGTCAGGCGATTCAAGTGGCGCCAAGCGAGACGTACCTGCTGCGCGAGAGCGTGCTGCAATCGCCCAAGTTTGTCGGGCGTGAGGCAGAGTTGCGCATGCTTGACCAAGCATTGGCGGAAGCGCTGCACAAGCGCGGCTCAGCGTGGTTAGTCGGCGGCGAGAGCGGCGTTGGCAAGTCGCGCCTGCTAGACGAGCTGCGCATCCGCGCTTTAGTCAAAGGTGTGATTGTGCTGCATGGGCAGTATTTGGAAGGTGCTGGTGGCCTATACAGCGCTTGGCGCGATGCCATCCGCCGCTTGGCGCTGCTCGCGCCGCTTGATGATGACGAGGCGCTCATGCTCCAATCTTTCATCCCCGACTTGCCGCGCCTGATCGGGCGCGCCGTGGAAGGCACGCCGCAAGCGATCACCGATCAGCGCCTGGCCAGCTTGCTCGTCGCCTTGATTGAACGCGCCCAGCAGCCTATCCTGCTCCTCATGGATGACTTGCAATGGGCAACGGATGACTTGAGCATCCTGCGGCACCTCAGCAAGGTTGCGCCACGCTTGCCCTTGATGATCGTGGCCGCTTACCGCAACGATGAAGCGCATTACCTTTATGGCAGATTGCCCGAGATGCGCTTGATCAAGCTGGCGCGCTTCTCAGCCGCTGAGAGCAGTCAGCTCAGCCGCTCGATCATCGGCCAAGCCGAGACTTTGGAAAGGTTTTTGTTCGAGCAGACCGAAGGCAATGCTTTCTATTTGATAGAGAGCTTGCGCAGCCTGGCTGAGTCGCTTGGCAGCCTTGAGCGCATCCGCCAAGCCGAAGCGCCGCGTCAGCTCTTCTCGGATCGCATGGCGCTGATCGCGCAGCGCCGCTTGATGCGTCTCTCTGAGCGCCACCAGGCTTTGGTCAAAATTGCCGCTGTCATCGGGCGCGAGTTGAACTTCGAGTTGCTGGAGCGCGTCGGCGGCGAAGCCAACTACGATGATTGGCTGATCAAGTGCGTGGACATCGCGCTCTTCCGCATTGAGCATGACAAGTGGTACTTCACGCACGATAAGCTGCGCGAAGGCGTGCTGCACTTGATGCCCCTTGCAGAACGGCGCGAGCTGCATCGCGCTGTGGCGGAAGGCATCGAGGCGCTCTACCCTGATCAGCCTGATTATGAGCTGGCATTGTCCATCCATTGGCGCCAAGCAGGCGAGCTGGCGCGCGCCGTGCGCTACCTGATCGCCTATGCCTCGCGCACACTGCCTTATGGCAGCGCCTCAGCCGTCAAACTGCACCTGGAAGAGCTATTGCAGCAAACCGAGCCGCTGCCCGAGCTGATAACTGACCGCTTTCATATATATATGTTGCTCGGAAAGTGTGAAGAAGACATAGGCACGAATGTGCGCGCGCGTGAATGCTACCAACGTGCGCACGCCATCGCCGTCGCCTTGCAAGATCACGTCATGCAAGCGACTGCACTTTTCAGCAACGCTTTGGTCGAGCGCAGCATGGGCAATTTTGCTGGTTCCTTAGAGCAGCTGCACAGCGCGCTCTCGCTCTTCCAAGCCCACAACCAGCCGCAACAAGTTGCCCAGGCGCTCTTCGCAATCGGTCATGTTGAAACGCTTCGAATGAACCTAGAGCGTGCCGAGCAGTATCTTCAGCAAGCGCTGCAAGTTGCTGAGCAGCATCAGGATAAGCTGAATGTGGCGCGTGCACACATGGGCTTGAGCGATACCGCACGCCGACAGCGCGATTTTGAACGCGCCGAGCGTCACGCTAAAGCTGCGCTAGAGCGCTATGCTGCACAGGGCGAAGATCGCCTGTTGGCGACCATTTTGATGCGCCTGAGCTTGGTTTACATGGATCAACGGCGTTTCGAAGAAGCCTTGCCGCTAGCTGAGCGCAGCATTCAGATCAGCCAACGCTTGGGCGACTTTGACTCTACGTACGCAGCCATCGGCAACATCGGCTTTGCTTTGGCGCAGCAGGAGCGTTATGAAGAATCGCGCGCCTATTTTGAGCGCGCAATTGCCTACGAACGGCAATATGGCGATTGGAACACAATGGCAGTTCGGCTGGGCGCGCTAGCTCAGGTGAACGTCCGCTTGGCAGATTGGACGGCTGTGCGCGCCAATCTCTATGAGTGGCTGCAGCTGGCACGCCGCCTGGACAACCTACGCGGCTTGTTGCATGGCTTTTACGGCATGGTCTACCTTGCGCTGCACGATGGCAATGCCATCCAAGCGGCCGAGTGGATTGGCGTGATCGAGGCCAATGCCACGCCTGAGTATCTCGATTCTGAGGAATTAGCGGGCTTCCGCGCGGCCTGCCTTGCGCACATGGATGAGAAGCAGCTGGCTGAGAGCATCGCCTATGGCAAGACGCTCGACCTGAACGCGCTGGCCGATCGCCTGCTCAGCGATTCTGAGGGCATTTTTGGGCCGCTCATCGCCGCTGAGCAGGCACAGCCTTCGGATTCAGATCAAGCCGTGCTTTAGGGCTATTGAGACGGCTTCCGCGCGGTTGCTCACGCCGAGCTTTGCTAAAATGCTGCTGATGTGATACTTGACCGTTGAGCGGCTGATCACCAAGCGCTCGGCAATCTCAGGATTGTTCAGGCCGTCTGCCATCAAAGCCAGCACTTCGCGCTCGCGCTCGGTCAGATGGAACTCAGGCTCAGGTGGGCGCGTGGCAGCGTTGATCAGCGCTTGCGTTGCCTCAGGTGAGAGCGTGCGTTGCCCGCGTTGTGCAGCACGAATGGCGTTGGCTAACTGATCATCGCTGATGTTCTTGAGCAAGTAGCTGGTGGCGCCTGCTTGCATAGTGGCAGTGACGCTGCGCGTATCGCCGGCGCTGGAGAGCGCCACAATGGCGATGTTTGGAAAGCGCTCGCGGATCAAGCGCGTGGCTTCGATGCCGTTCATCTCGGGCATGATCACGTCCATCAGCACGACGTCCGGCTGCTGCTCAGCGCAGACTTGAAGCGCTTCTGCGCCATTGGCCGCTTCACCCACCACTTGCATATCGGCGAAGCCGCGCAAAAACAACCTCAGGCCACGCCGCACCATCTCATGATCGTCAACAATGACTACGCGAATCGGCTTGCAGTCGCTCATGATTCAGCCTCTGATTTTTCCCAAATGGCTTTGATTTGCGTGCCGTGGTTCGGTCTGCTGCTCACAGTGAGCTGAATGCCCGCTTCATGGGCGCGTTCCTGCATGATGCGAATGCCCATATGGTCGCCGCTGATGGCCTGCGGATCGAAGCCGCGCCCGTCATCCTGCACGAGCAGTTCAACGCGCTCAGGGCTGCGCCGCAGCTGTAATTTGACGTGCTGCGCACGGGCATGCTTGAGCACATTGTTCAACGCCTCCTGCGCTAGCCGAAAAAAGGCCACATGGACGTTCGGCGGCAATTCGGCTTTGCCTTCAGTGTGATAGAGCACGCGCATCCGCGAGCGCCCTTTGAT
>RFIM01000257.1 GCA_003695215.1 Chloroflexota bacterium | reverse complement strand
GCGCGCTGCACTTGAGGCGATTGCCGCTGAGATACGCGCCTGCGCCAAGTGTCCGTTGCACGCAGCAGGGCGCACTAATGCCGTGCCAGGCGCGGGCAACTATGCTGCTGAGATCATGTTCATTGGCGAAGGGCCAGGCTTCAACGAAGATCGGCAAGGTCTGCCGTTTGTAGGGCAATCGGGCAAGCTGCTGGATGAGCTGCTGAGCATGATTGGCATGCGGCGGGCGCAAGTTTTCATCACCAACGTGGTCAAATGCCGCCCGCCTGAGAACCGCGATCCCTTGCCCGAGGAAATCGCGACCTGCACACAGGCTTACTTGTATCGCCAAATCGAGCTGATCGCGCCCAAAGTGATTGTGACGCTCGGTCGCTTCAGCATGGGCCTATTCTTCCCAAACGCCAAGATCACGCAAATTCACGGGCGCGCAAAGTGGGAGAACGGGCGCGCCTATTTGCCGCTCTATCATCCTGCGGCAGTGTTGCGCAACATGATGGCGCTCAAGCCGCAGATGGAAGCCGATTTCCGCAAGATTCCGCAGCTGCTGGCCGAATGGGCCGATCGGCAAAGGGCTGCCCAATCGGCGAGCGCGCCGCCGACTGAGCCGCCTGAACAATTAACGCTGTTCTGAGCGCACTGCACCTCTCTCAAGTGGCTATTTACTATGGATAAGCTGATAGACACATGAAATTTCTGATCGTCGCCTCATCGCTCGATCTCAGACAGCCATTCAGCGCCACGCCTGCATGGTGGCAATTGCTCAAAGGGCTGTACGAGATCGGCGTGGATATCCTTGCCACGACCTATCAAGGCCCTGCTATCGAGGCTTTGTGGTGGCGCGCTCTACCTAACCCTGTGCGCGCGCAAGGCGATGCCTTCAAAGCAGTACGCGCTTTGCTGGAGCGCAGACTGAGCCGAGAGAGGCCGATTGAGACTCTGCGCAGCGGCGAGACGCGCGCCGAGCGCCTGCAACGCGAAATTGCGCAGCGCGTGATCATGCCGCGTTGGCGCGCCTTCATGGATCGCACCTTCAAGGCGCATCCCGATATTGACGCTGTCATCTTCTTGACCATACCGCTCAATCATGTGGTCGGCTTGGCAACGCATATCCAGAGCAAGTTCAACAGGCCTGTGCTGTATTACGATGGCGACGTGCCTGCCAGCCTGCCGCAATTTGCGGGCTTTGCTAGCGGCTTCAAGATGTACTTTGGCGCCGATGTGCGCGAATACACAGCCTTCATCTCGAACAGCTATGGCGGCGCGCAACTGTTGCGCGATCTCGGCGTGCGACAAGTGCATGTGCTGTATTACGGCGCCGATCCCGATGTTTTCAGCCCAGTGGACGTGCCGAAGGATATCGACGTCTTTTTCTACGGTCACACGCGCGAGTACCGCGAAGAATGGATTGATGCCATGCTGACTATGGCCAGCCGCGCTATGCCCGAAGCGCGCTTCGCCGTGCGCGGCAGAGGCCTGGGCAGCTTAGGGCGCGCCCAGATGCTGCCCTATCTCTCGTTCAGCAAGCTGCGGGAGTACGCTTGCCGCGCCAAGATCAACCTGTGTATCACACGCAAGGCGCACGCCACTGTCTTCGCTTCATCCAGCTCGCGCCCGTTTGAGCTAGCGAGCCTAGGCGCGTGCATCGTGGCGAATCCTTATCTGGGCATTGAAACCTGGTTCGAGCCCGAGCGTGAGATCATCATTGTGCAAAGCGCAGAGGAAGCCATCGAGCGCTATCGTTGGCTGTTGGCAAACGACTCAGCGCGGCAAGCTATTGGCGCGGCAGCGCGGCAGCGCCTCTTGGCAGAGCATACTTTCCGTCAGCGCGCCCGTGAGCTGGTGCAAATCGTGAGGCAGCACTTGTGATCGCAGCGTGGCTGATCGCCTTGCTGGGCTTGAGCAGCCAGTGGTTCTGGGCGCGCGCGCTAGTGCGCGGCGACTTGACGCTTAGGGCGCTGACGGCGCTTGGCTTGGGCGGCGGTGCAATCTCGCTGAGCATGCTGTGGCAGGCATTGCTCGGCATAACGATCGCGCCACAGATCACGCTCAGCACGTGTTTGGCGCTCGGCGCGCTCGGCATCCCAGCAGCGAGATGGCTCGGCACAGCGACCGAACGCCCGAGCGCGCCCGATCGGCTGCCTGCACAGCGCGCTGTGGTCGGCGTATTGTTCCTGACGGCGAGCCTGTGCCTGTTCAACGCGGCCTATTGGTTCTATAACCGCGATGACGCTATCGCGATCTACGCGCGTTTTGGCAAGCAAATCGCCATGAGCGGCACCCTGCCGAGGCTCAATGCCGAGTCGCTCTACGAGGCCTATCCGATGTTCACGCCGCTGCTATACGCGTTTGCGCATCAGCTCTCAGGCGCCTTCAACGATAGCCTGGCCGCGTTTTTAGGCGCATCCTTCAGCGTCGGCGTCTTAGGTGCGGCGTATGCCCTAGGGCGCGAGCTGTTCAATGTGCCGATTGGCCTTGGCGCGGCGTTGCTTTTGGCATTAGCGCCGCTCTTCACAGATTGGGCTTCTGCAGGCTACACGGACTTGCCGTGTGGCTTTTTTTACGGCATGAGCGCAGTCTTCGCGGCGCGCTTGGCGCGGCATGGCAGTTGGCGCGATGCGCTTTTGGCAGGCCTGATGGCAGGTCTGGCTGCGTGGATGAAGAACAGCGGCTTGCTGATCGTCAGCGCATTTGCTGTGTGGTTCGCCTATCGGCTGCTGCTCGGCAAGCACGCCTGGCAGCGCGAGCTGCTCAGCGCGGCACTGATTGGCGTCGGCTTTCTGGCGATCTGTGGCGCCTGGTATGCGCGAAATTTGGCGCTGCTCGGCGCGCTAGTGCCGCCAACCGGCTGGACTTGGCTAGCGCAGCGCACGCTGAGCAATCTGTTTCCGTACGCCAACGAGTCAGGTTATTTGTTCGTCGGCTATATTTTGACGCTCGGCTTGAGCTTCACGGCGATTCGCGCTGTAGTGAAGCGCCATGCGCAGTCCATCCTACTGTTGGCGTTCTATCTGCCATTCTTTGGCATATGGTGGCTGTTTTTCAGCTACGATGATCGCTTTCTATTGGCATTGAGCGCGCCTATCGCCGTCATGGCTGCTGAAGCGCTACGAATCGGCCTGGCGCCGCTCTACAGCCGCTTACCGCTGCTGCACCGCAGCTTGCTAATGCACGTAGCAGTGCTGAGCAGCTTCTTCGCGCTCTACACAGCCGTGGACTACAAAGCTGAGCTGTTGCGCGCACCATTCATGAGCGTTGACGCGCGTTGGCGCGTTGTTTTGGGCACGCGCTACGACGTGGCGCAATTCCTGAAGACTTTGCCAAGCGGCGCGCGAGTCTGGACGAGCGATCAGCTGTTGTTCTACCATGCGGAAGGCGTGCAGGTCATCACGGGCGGCTTGCCACGCGCGCCTGAGCCGAATGGCTACATCGTGTTGGCGCCCGAAGAGCGCTTGCCGCCGCACTTGGCCGATCGCGCGCCACTCTATAGCGACGGCGGCTGGCGCGTTTACGCCATATCAGCCACCTGATGTTTGTCGACACATAAACAGTTTCCTTCTGT
>RFIM01000256.1 GCA_003695215.1 Chloroflexota bacterium | reverse complement strand
TCGCCGCCGACGCGCAAAGGAATGGCCAGCTGAGCTTTGGTGCCGCTCAAGAAGGCCGAGCGCCGATAGGGCTGCACTTCGCTCTCTTCGCGCGCAAGGATGCTCTCGCCGCTGATGGTGACGCGCCCGATCACGCTCAAGCTGCCAACGCCGACCTGCTGGCTGCCGACGTTGCCGAGATTGGCTTGATGCGTCGTGGCGACGAGTGTGACGTTGCGGCGATCCTTATCCACAAGGAAGAGTTGCACTTCGTGACAATCGCTGAAATGCTCTTGCACAAGGTGCACAGTTTCTTGCAGCACGCGATCTAAGGTAAGGCGCACGCCCAGGATGCGCTGTACCAGGTCGGCGCTGGCTTTGGCAAGGCGCACGTTGCGCTCTTCTACATTGGCTGTGACCTGACGGGCGACCAAGCGCAGGTTGCGCGCCATAGCGTAGTTGATGCCGCCATGCACTAGCAGCAGCGGCAGGCCGAGCGTCAGCAGCGCAGGCGAAGTCTCAGCCATGCCTTCGATAGGCGGGCTCGGCTCAAGGAAGAGATAGAGCGCAGCAGCGATCAGGGTGTATGGCACGGTCTGCTCGCCGATGAGCAGCGCGCCGAGCGAAATGCTCACCAGCATGCCGCCAAAGCCGAGCATCAGGCTGATTTCGTTGGAGAAGCTCAGCAAGAACAGCAACGTCACGGCTGCCAGCAACACCAAGAGCGCGGCCGCAGCCTGCTGAGCGCGCCGCGTCAGGCTGTAGGCAGCGACGCCAACGCCTGCCAGCAGCGCGCCACGCAACAGGGTTAACCAATCAGGCAAGGCGCCGCCGCTCAGTAGCTGCAATAGCAAGTTGAGTGCGCCGAGCAGCACACCAAGGCACATGGCCACGCTGATCAAATACGTGCCAATGGCGCGCCTGCGCGCAAGCGGCTCGGCATAGGCAGTGAGCGGAAAGAAGCTGAGCAATCGCTGGGACATCGTCATTCGGGCCTTCACCTAGCCTGTGTAGCTGCTGCGCTTGTTCGCCTCAAGCCGAATGCGCGCGCGCCGCGCCGAGAGCGCGCGGGCCATCTCCTGCAGTGTGTTCAAGAGCATGCTTTGCAGGTCGCTCTGGCCTTGCAAGGCGCCGCTCAGGCGATTCATCAAGCGTTCGGTCTCGGCGCGCTGCTCGGTTTGCATGTATAGGCGCGCGTTCTCTAAGGCAATGGCAAGTTGATAGCCAATTTGCTCAAGCACTGCGATATCCACTGAGACGTAGCGGCCTGCTTCGCGATGCAGCACAGCGAAGGCGCCTATCGTCTTGCCGCCGGCTATCAGCGGCACGCTGGCAAGGGCACGCAAGCGCGAGCCGGCAAAAAGCCGATAATCAGGCTCGTCAGAGCCGCTGATATCGTCCAGAACCAGTGGCTCGCCTGTGTTCAGCACAAAACGCAGCGCAGCGCGCTCTAAGGGAAAACTGGCGAGAATCGGGCCGCCATCTATCAAGAGATAGATGTCGAGCGTCTCGCCATCAGCATTGATCAGCGCTACGCTGATCAGATCGGCCACGATCAGCTTGCGCGTCTCTTCACGAACGATCTGAAAGATATGCGCACGGTCAAAAGTGCTGGTGATGCGTTGGCTGAGCGCGGTGATCTGTTCCAGCTGTGCGGCGCGCCGCTTGATTTCTTCATAAAGCTGCGCATTGTGCGCCGTGATCGCCAATTGCGAAGTGACCGCCGCTGCTGCCTCGATCTCGTCAGGTGTGAAAGTATGATATTCGTAGAAACTATCCAGCCCAAGGCTGCCAATCAGGCGCTCTTTGACCAGCATTGGCAGAAGGGCGATCGACTTGATGCCGAGCTGTTGGAAGTGCGCCCGATCTGAGTCGCCCAACGACGGATCGTCATCCACATTGTTGATCACCACAGGCGCTTTGCTGCTCAGCAAGCGCTCTTCCAGTGGCGTGTTGAGCGGAAGGCGCAAGCCGATCATGCCATTATCAGGGAATTCCGAGATGACTGTGCCGACCTTCTCTTCGTGATCGAAGACGACGATGCCGATGTGGTCAATCCGCAGAGTCTCAACCAGGCTGCGCGCGGCCCGATCGAGCACTTCGTGGCTCTCAGTGGCGCTAGTGAAATCACGGGTGACTTCGTAGAGCGAGCGCATCACGTCGATTTGGCGCATCAGCCTGCCCGTCTGCGGGCCTGGCACCTTCAGGTGCTGTAAGAGCGCAGGCCCAAGCTGGTTGGCAAGCGTGCTCATCAAGCTATCGAGCGTCTCCAGGTCGACTGACTGGCCTGAGAGCTTGTGATAGGCGACGATGGCGCCAATGGCATCGTTGCCGATAGTGATTGGATAGATGCGCGCATTAGGCGTGTTAGCCGTTTGGCGGCGGCGGATGGCCAGCAGCAATGGCGAGGAGTCGTCCACAGGCTGAGTGGGATTTTCAGTGGGAATGCGGCCTGCGCCTGCCACGCGGATCGCCATGTTGCCGACGACCTGCGAGATTTGCACGCCCAAGATGCCATAGGCGGCAAAGCGCTCACAGACAACTGCCAAAAATGAGTTCAACCAGCCTTCCACAGGCGGCTGGGCGAAGGCTTGGCGGTTGAGCTGCATGGAGAGCGCCAGCAAGTCATCCAGAACGGCTCTGCCTTGACTCATGTGAGACTCGTCCCTTCGCGATGAAGTTCATCACCTCGGCTGGAAATTTATCCACGTCGATCGGCTTTGGGATATAACCATCGCAGCCGGCCTCGAGCGTGCGCTCGCGGTCGCCTTTCATGACGTTCGCGGTCAGCGCGATGATCGGGATGTGCGCGATGGCAGGGTTCATCCGAATTTCCTGCGTAGCCGTCAAGCCGTCCTTGCCGGGGATGTTGATATCCATCAGGATCAAGTCGGGCAGATGCTGCATCGCCAGATGAATGCCATCATCGGCCGTTGCCGCTTCGATCACCTCGATGCCTTCTGCCATCAGCACGCGGCGCACCAAGCTGCGATTATCGGGACGATCTTCGATGTATAGGACGCGCTTAGTCATTGTTCCTGACCTCATTCTCGCTCAGTGGGCGTTGCAATCGAAATGTGAGCGAGCCTTCTGTGCTATAGCGTACGGTAGTTGCGCCTGCCAAAGCCTAGCTTGAATTCTACTGCAAGGTAAAGCCTTCGGCTAAGGATTTTCGGTTGAAGTTTGGTTAATATATTCGCCTTCAGCGATGCGCCGCTGCAGCCAACGGATGCCATCTTCGTGCCTGTAGAAGACCACATTCTGGCTTTTCATATAGCGCCTTGCTGCACTATTGATAGCATTGCTCATCAGCACTACTGGCATCCCTAGGGCGCTGCGCATAATGATAGTGCAGGAGCGCGACGTGATCCGCGCTGTCTGGCGGACCAGGTCATTCAGGCGTTGGCGCGCGTAGGGCGTCACGACGCAATCAGGCGCCGCAAAGCTGTTCAACGCGAAGGCGATGCGATTGGGATCCCAAGTTTTGAGCAGCTCCAGTTGCTTGGCTACCCATGCATCCACAACTTGGCGCGTGGCATTGGCAGCTACAAACGCAAGCGCCTTGCCATTGAGAATCCACTGGAAGGAGAGCGCCTCAGGCACCAAAATTTCCACTGGCGTGGCTTGTATGTCGAAGGCGACGTGATCTTGCAGGTCAAGCGAGTAGGGCATTCAAGAGACTCCTCATCGATGATTTTGCGCGGCAAGCCAAGTGCGTACGGCATCAGGAATGCCTTGCTCAATGGTCGGGAACTGGAAGCGGAAGCCTGTGCTGCGCAACCGTGCGTTGGAAAGATGGGCATCATAGGCGTCGGTGATGACTGGGCCTGCGATGATGCGCCCGAGCCAGAGCGGCACAGCGCGCGTTCTCAGCGGCACATTCAGCGCTTGGGCGCTCTGTGCTAGGATTTCAGAATATTTCGGCGGCCGATCATCGCAGATGATGTAGCGCTCGCCGATTGGCGCGCACGTCAGCAGGTGCAGAATGGCGCGCGCACAGTCTTCCACGTGAACCGTGGCGAGCGTCGGATCGCGATGCGCCAGCGTTAGCTGAGTCTTGCCTGCTTTGAGCGAGGCGAGGATATCAGCGTACCACGAGCCCGCACCATAGACCGAAGCAGGGAAGACAGTGATGATCGGCAGGCCTGCGGCGCGGAAGGCTTCGAGCTGTTGTAGCGCCTTGACGATGTACGGGCCCCAGCCGCGCGGATTCGGCTTGGCGCTCTCATCTTTAGGCGGCAAATCTTGCTGGCCGTAGTAGCTAGTGCCGCTGACATAGATGATGCGCTGCACAGCTGAGCCTTGCAAAGGGCTGAGCAAGTTGCGATCCATGATCTGGCGGTCGGCTTGGTAGCGCAAGGCGCGCGCCCTGCCGATGCGTCCGCCGAAGGTCTGGGGTTGGGCGAAGTGCAGCACAATTTCAGCCTGAGCGGCTTGGCTTTGCCATGCGCCTGGCTCGAGCAGGTCGCCCATGATGGGCTGCGCGCCGAGCGCCCGCACAGCCGCTGCGCTGCGCTCAGTGCGGCATAGCGCTTGCACGCTATGGCCGACTGCTAGGGCTTGGCGCGTGAAGGCTGAGCCAATGAAGCCGCTGCCGCCTGCCAAAAAGAGCCTCGCCAATGCGCTTGTTCCTCTCTAGATGCCTTTATAGATTGATGTATATAAAGCATAACACGCTCTGAGCAAAATGGGCGTAACGCTTACATAGCAGCTTTCACAAAGGCACGGCGCGCGGCTTGGCGCGGCGCTCTCATATCACAAATGCGTTATTAAAAGAGAGATTGTTTTGAGTCCGTTACTGAAAAGGCGGCCAAAGTGATCTATCATAACCGAAAAACACGGCGCCCCAAGGCAGGAGTGTGAAGGCATGCAACGCAACAACATAACAGCGACTGTGCTGGCTCGAGAGCGAACGGCGATCAGTGTCTCTGCCACAGAATGGCGCTGGGTGACCATCTTCAGCGGCCTGCTTGTGGCAGCCTCTGTGCTGCCCTACCTGTGGGCATTCATCAGCTTGAATACGCAGCCCAATCATCGTTTCGTCGGCATTTTGCACTCGCCTTTGGATAGCGCTGTGTACATCGCCAAGATCGAGCAAGGCATACGCGGCGCTTGGCTCTCTACGCTGACGCACACACCTGAAGCCGTGCCGAGCCTATTCTTGAACAGCTTCTACCTGGCTCTAGGTCACTTGGCCAGCGCACTCGGTCTCTCTGCCTTGATGATCTTCCATTTAGCGCGCCTGACCATGAGCTTCGCCATGTTCGTCGCCTTCTACCATCTTGGCTCAGCGATCTGGCAGCGCTTGCGCCCACGTCGATTGTTCTTCAGCATTCTGGCCGTGGGCTCGGGCTTAGGCTGGCTCGCGTTGATACTCTCACCTCAGACGCCACAAACGCAGCTCGCCGTGGATTTGAATCTCTTCGAGGCGATTCCACTGCTTGCGATCTTCGCCAACGCGCACTTTCCGCTCGCCATCACCTTGATCGCCCTGATCGCCGCCACTTATGTCACAGTTTTCCGCCCTGGCTTTGAGATGGCGCCGACTTTCCTGAATGGCGGCTTGAGCATCGCGCTGATCTCGCTGCTGTTAGTGATCGTCTTGCCGCACGGCTGGCTGCCAATCGCTAGCGCGCTCGTGCTTTACCTAATCATCCTGAGCGTGCGCATGCGCCGTCTGCCGCGATTGGAACTCACGTGGGTCAGTTTGACAATCCTGCCTGCTGTGCCGATTTTGATCTACTATTGGGCGCTGCTGACGGCTGAGAATCCGCTCAGCGCTTGGGTAGCCCAGAACCGCATTGCGCCGCTGCCGCCCGATCGCTACCTGTTTGGCTTCGGCTTGCCTTTGATCGCCGCGCTGCCTGCCATTTGGCGCGCTGTGCGCTATTTTGAGCGCGATGGCGACCGCTTCATGCTGCTATGGCTGATCGTCAACGTGATCATCCTGTATCTGCCCTTGCCCATGCCGCAGCGCAGCGTGATTGGCCTGTTCATCCCGATCGTCTATTTTGCTACGCGCGCCATAGAAGACTTCTGGTTCGAGCGCATTCCCATCAAATGGCGCGATGCCGCGTTGGTCGCCTTTTTTGTCTTCAGCGTGCCGAGTAACGTCCTGATGGCGATTGTGCCGATGATCGGCATCAACGACCCTGTGCGCGGCGAAGAAGGCGGCCTGATGATGCCCAAAGGCTACACTGAAGCCTTCCGTTGGCTCAACAACGTCGGCGAGCCCGGCGCGGTTGTGCTGGCACATCCCCTGCCGAGCCTGTGGCTGCCCGCTTACACAGCCCTGCGCGTCGTCTATGGGCATCCCTACGATACGCTTGAGGGCAGCAAGCGTTCGAACGAGGTGCAGCAGTGGTATGCCGGGCAGAACTGTCGCGAGCTCATAGCGCGCTATGACGTCCGCTACATCCTAACACAACGCAATACGCCTTATGAAGGCACTATCTGTTTGAACGAACTCGGCTTGCGCACGCCTGCGGCCGTGTATAATGATGTCTCGGTCTATCGCGTTCCCAGAGAGCTAGGAAGAGACTCGCCATGATTGAAGTCGCCGTCTTAGGCGCTACAGGCACGGTCGGTCAGCGTTTCATTCAGCTGTTGGAGAAGCATCCGTGGTTTCGTGTGGCGGAAGTGGCCGCTTCCGAGCGCAGCGTCGGGCGCGCCTACGCCGAGGCTTGCCACTGGCTGCTGGCCACGCCAATGCCTGAGCCTATCGCCCAGTTGACCGTTAAGCCGCTGGACGCCGAGTTCCACGCGCCTGTGATCATGTCCGCCCTGCCGAGCGAAGTCGCCTTGACGCTAGAGCCTGAGCTGGCTAAGCGCGGGCATTTGGTCAGCTCCAACACGAGCGCACATCGCCTGGCAGAGGATGTGCCATTGCTGCTGCCCGAGATCAATGCCGAGCACGTGCAGCTGGTCTCAGCGCAGCGGCGCAAGCGCGGCTATAGCGGCGCTCTGGTCACGATGTCCAACTGCACCACAGTGCCTGTAGCAGTGGCCTTGGCGCCGCTGAGGCCGTTCGGCATTCAGCAGGTGCAAGTGGTCAGCCTACAGGCGATCAGCGGCAGCGGCTATCCAGGCGTCGCCTCCTTCGATATTTTCGATAACATCCTGCCGTATATCCAAGGCGAAGAAGAGAAAGTTGAGCGCGAGCCGCTGAAAATTCTGGGCGCGCTGACTGAGGATCAGATTGTGCCGCTGCGCGCCACTCTCAGCGCTAGCTGCAACCGCGTGCCTGTGCTAGACGGCCACACAGTGGTCGTCTCGGTCAAGTTTGAGCGCAAGCCGAGCCTAGAGGCGATCCGTGAGGCATGGCAGGCTTTCCAGCCGCATCCTTTGGCGCAAAACCTGCCGAGCCTGCCTGAATCCGTGTTGATCTACAACGAAGGCGCGGATCGGCCGCAGCCACGCCTCGATCGCGATAACGGGCATGGCATGGCGACAACTATCGGCAGGCTGCGCGCATGTAACGTGCTGGACGTGAAATTCGTGGCGCTCTCGCACAACACTGTGCGCGGCGCCGCCGGCGGCGCTATCTTGAACGCCGAGCTGCTGATCGCACAAGGCTTCGCTCAGCACCTGCGCCTGCCCAGCGCTCAGCACGGCCGCGCCTAGCCGCGCTTAGCAGGCAGGTGAAAGCTCACCTGTGCCCTGTTCGGCGCATTTTCAACGCTCAGCAGCCCGCCAAACTGCTCGATGATGCGGCGCGCCATGCTCAAGCGCAAGGCACACTGCGTCTCTGCTGAAAAAGCGTGAGTTGGCTCACTGAGTCTGCGCAGCGCCTCACTAGTCAATTCCTGCGTCGGCAAAGCTGCACCTGAGTCAATGAAACGAATCACCAACCATGGCGAGTCCTCAGCCATGCTGAGCGCCTCGATGCGCACTAAAATGCGCTCGCCTTCAGGCAAACGCGCCTGCATGCAGTCCAGCACGTCCAGCAGGCAAAAGATCAGGCGCTTGAGGTCCAGCTGCACGATCAGGCGCTGGTTCAGCCAATTTTCCAAGCGCACGCACGCCGACCAGAGCTGCGCGCCGAGATGCGTCATGAAATGTTCCAAGACTTCATGCACGTAAATCGGCAGGAAGCTCGTGTTGAACAGCTGAGTTTCAGCGATCTGTAATAAATTATTGACTAACGTGGTTAGACGATGCACAGAGGCACGCAAAGTGCTCAAATACTCGCTACTGCGCGTTGGATCGCGCTCGATCAGGTATATGGCGTTGTTCAGCGCCGTGAGTGGCGTCCGCAGCTGGTGCGAGAGCGTCTCCAGCAGGGCTTGGCGCGTCTGATCGAACAGATGCAGATGCGATAGATCGTGCAAGACGACGACAGTCAGCCGTTCGCCATCCTCAGCTTCAAGGCTTGAGGAAGAGAGCACGAAGCTCAAGTCGCCTAGGATCAAATCGCGCTGGTAGATGGTCGCTTGTTGGGCGCATTCAGCGAGCGCTGCCTTCAGCACTGGCAGGTAGGCACCTTGCCTATCCCAGCTGCCTTGCAACAAGAACTGACCAATATCGTTGCTCAAGACGACTTCGCCTTGCGCGTTCAGGACGATCACAGCGCTGGAGAGCTGCTGTAGGACGCGCGCTAGAGTCTGTTGTGCGGTATCGCGCTGACGGGTGCGCGCTTCCACCAGGCTATCCAGCTGGAAAATCGCCCTATGTGCGATCAGATGCTGCTGCTCCAGGTGGCCTAGGAATTTCTGGACGATCAGCGAGGCATAGTGCGCATCTGGCGGGCGCGGCGGGAAGCGCCGCACAGCTTCCTCGACCTGAGCAGCCTTGTCAGGGCGCTGTTGGCGCACCAGCTCTAGCAGATCGCTCAAAACAGCGCTGATCACGCCCTCATCGAACGTCCAGAGCGTCTCAAAGCGGCGCAGGGCTTCGTGCTCGACAGGCGCGAGCCGATCCAAGCCCGCCAGCAGGATCGAGAAATGCTCGGTCAGGGCAATCACGAACCATTCTTGGCGCAAAGGGCTATCCTCAGGCAAAGTGACGCGCACTTCGCTGTAAGTGGCTTCTGGTGGCAGTGGCCTGCCTGCGAAGATGCAGACCTGCTGTGCAATTTGGCTGATGTGCTG
>RFIM01000255.1 GCA_003695215.1 Chloroflexota bacterium | reverse complement strand
TGCGCCGCGCCTCGATCACTACCCAGTCGCCTGAGGTGCGGCGCTTGTACGGCATCAGGCCTGTACCTCTAAGCGCCGCTTCTACTTCAGCGGCTTGCTCAACGATGATGCCGCCGAAGACGGCAATGCCATTCGGCTTGATGATCTCGCCAAGCCGCTGATCGCACATGGCAATGATCACCTTAGCCAGGATGTTCACTAAAGCCAGGTCAAATTTCTCGCCATTGTTGAGCAGCAGCTCTAGGCTGCCCAGCGCAGCGCTGATCTTATCTTGAACGCCGTTTGCAGCCGCGTTCTCAAGCGTGATGCGCACTGCCGCTGGATCGGTATCCACAGCGCGGACATGCCCTGCGCCCAGCTTGGCTGCGCCAATCGCCAAAATGCCTGAGCCGCAGCCTAAATCCAGCACCTGCGCGCCCTGGAGCCCTGGCAGCAGCGCCTCAGCCGCTTCCAGCACCAATTGCGTGCTCGGATGCGTGCCTGTGCCAAAAGCCATGCCTGGATCGAGCGCGATCACCACATCCTCAGGCGCGCTCTCGACTTCGATCCACAGCGGACGCACCAGAATGCGCTCGCCAATCCGCAACGGCTGATAGTGCGCTTTCCAAGCCTCTGCCCAGTCCTGCTCATCAATGACGCGATAGGTCGGCTTGGTCGGCACAGCGCTGTAGAGCCGATTCAACTGATAGAGCGCTTCTTCCAGCTGCGCTTTCATGGCTTCTGCGCGCTCATCTTCAGGCAGATAGGCGCGCACAGCCAGGCGCTCAGGCGGCGGCACTTCATCTTCCCATGTCTCGATATAAAAGCCGACCTGCTCGATGGCCACGCCTTGATGCCCATAGCGGCGCAACACTTCAGCAACTGCTTCAGCCGCTTCGCCATCAGTCTCTAAAGTCACTTCGATCCAGCGCATCGGAATTCATCCCGTCGGTCGCTCAGCTGTTTGATCGTCGTCGAGAATGGGCGTGCCCAGCGCAAAGAGCTGCTGGAGCGGCAGGCGGAACTCGGGCAGGAGATCGCTCTCTAGCGCGCCATCAGCAGGAATCTGCCGCACTTCAAGGCGATTCGGCGCCTCAGTAAGGCGATAGATATCAGCCGTCTGCTCATCGGGATAGATGATCCAGACTTCGCGCACGCCGAGCGTCAAATAGCGCGCCGCTTTGCGCTGCACAGCAGGGATTGAGTCTGATGGCGAGACGACTTCGATTGCCAGGTCAGGTGCGATTTGGAAGAAGCCGCGTCGTTGTATGGCCGTCAGGCGCTCGGCGCGGATGAAGGCCACGTCAGGCGCAAGCACGTCGTTCGCCGTCAGCTGAAAACCGCCATCAGCGCCTGTCAGCACGCCGCGCTGTGCTGCGTAAACATAGTTGCCGATCAAGACAGCAAGGCGCATAGCGATGACTGTTGCTAGTGCGCTAGATGGCGCCATTTCGCAGATAACTCCGTCGTGCAGCTCAAAGCGCTTGTCAGCGTTCTCAGGCAGCTTCAGGAAGGCCTCAAAATCGCTGACGCTCAATTTTTGGCGGATGACCATGCATACCTCGCACATTTATGCCTTATTTTAGCGCCAGAAACGCAAAATGCCTGCGCGTGCGCAGGCATCGCTTGGCAAAAGCTCCGGAGGTAGGACTCGAACCTACAACCTAGCGGTTAACAGCCGCCCGCTCTGCCATTGAGCTACTCCGGAAGGTTGCGCCAATACTATCAGGCTGCTCTAGAAATGTCAAGGTGCGATCTGGGCTTGATTGGACAATCTCTTCTGGCACGGTATACTGTGTAGGGCAAGCGGCGCGTACCGCTTCCTGAGGAACCTTCAAGAGTGCGGAGCGATATACGCCGTATGGCTGAGATAGCAAGAACAGACCGCGTTGTGTGGGAGAACTATGTGATGTTCGGAGGACGTAAGCCGTCAACGCCGCCGCCCAGTGGCACGCCAACACCGCCCAATCCCCCGCCTGCGCCTGCAGTCTCACAGACTGCCGCGCCGCCGCCAACGCGCCAGGTCGTCGGTTTTGAGACTGTGCTGGGCGCCAACACGGCCTTCAAGGGTGAGATCAAGAGCCGCGCCAACGTGCGCATTGACGGTCAGTTTGAAGGCGATGTCCAAGTGGATGGCAACCTGCTGATCGGCGAGACAGCGCGCGTTCACGGCAATGTGCAGGCGAAGAGCGAGATTCGCATCTCAGGCGCCGTGCGCGGCGATGTCAGCGGCTACAAAGTCCATCTCTCGCGCACAGGGCGCATCTGGGGCGATATCACCACCAACTTTCTGGTGACTGAAGAAGGCGCTTTCATCGAAGGCAAGATCAACATGATCAACCATCCTGCCCTTGCGCAAGGCTTCAGCGGCACGCCGCTGCCTTCGCCTGAGGCAAGCGCTGTGGCGCCTGAGCGCGATGAGACGGCGCGCAACGATGCCGTCGAGGCAGAGCTGATGGACGATGATCGCCCTAGCCGCGATAGCTAGCGATTTGGCGGCGTCGTCGGCTCAATGCACCAATCGGCAAAGCACAACGGCGTGATATCGCCGTCATATTCCTGAAAGCCAACTAGGCTCTCGAATTCGTCGCGGCTGAGCGTAGTGAACCTGTAGTCCACAAAGACGCTGAAATTCTCGCCTTTGACGAACATCATGCGCGAACCTGGCAAGTTATTGCGCGCCACGGCGCGGAAGAGCGTGCCACGCGGTATCGTGCCGACGTAACGCTGCGCAGCCAGATCGAAGAAGGCAAAGGCATTCTCAGAGCGCCCTTCAACAATCACGACGTAGTCTTCTGCGAAGATCACGCGCTCAATGTACAGATTCAGCTCGCGCTCTAGCGCTTGACAATAATTGCGATCGCTTGGTTTGGCCACAGGCCTGAACGGCACCTCAATCTGCAGGTAATTGCTCTGCAGCAGCCGATACAAGTTCGCCAAAGTGCGTCCGCATTTCTCAGCAGGATTCGTGCCGTCATCCTGCGCAGAAACCTGCCCTAGCACACTCAATGCGAGTGC
>RFIM01000254.1 GCA_003695215.1 Chloroflexota bacterium | reverse complement strand
TGAACACAAGCGCCGATCTCAGCTGAGATCGGCGCGCTGTGGGTGACCGGAGGGTTTCGAACCCTCGACCTTCTGGGCCACAACCAGACGTGGTACCACTCCACCACGGCCACCATATTGGGCAACAGGCTCAAGTTTAGCATACTTCTGGAGATTGCGCTAGGCTCATTTTGCGGTTGTGCTGCAAGATGATAAATTTTGCACTATACTCAAAGCGACTCCAACATGACATTAGGTGAAAGCAATGGCACTTCAGAACCTCGCGGTCGGCTACCGCAGCCCGCTCCTGATCAAGGCAATTCGGGATATCAGCCGCAAAGGGCTGTTGCAGTTCTTCCACGACCTATGGCGCGAATACGGCGATCTGGTGCGCGTCCAGATTGGCAGCAACGTCTTATATCTGGTCATCCATCCTGACTACGTGCAGCACATTAACGTCACGCAGCGCGCCAAATACGCTAAGACGGACACCTATGAAGGCTTGCGCCGCCTGCTGCTGGGCAATGGCCTAGTGACGAGCGAAGGCGCGCTCTGGCGGCGCCAACGGCGCTTGCTGGCGCCGTTCTTCACGCCGCGCAGCATCGAGCAGTTCTTGCCGATCTTCATCGACGAGGCGCAGCGGACACGCAAACGTTGGGAACAGCTGGCTGCGCACGGCGAACCGATCGAGATGATCGGCGAGATGATGACCCTGACCGCTCGGATCGTGCTGCGCACGCTCTTCAGCCTGAGCGATGAGTCTGAGATGCGCGATACAGCTCAGGACGTAGGCTATCTGCTCAATTTCGTCACTCAATTGCAACTTCAGCCGCTGCAAGCGCCACTGTGGCTGCCGACAGCACGTAACCGTGCCTATCGTCAAGCGCTTGCGCGTGTGAATGCCTTCATCGGTCAGCTGATCGCCAAGCGCCGCGCTCTGCCTGTTGAAGCCTATCCGAACGACTTGCTCAGCAAGCTGATGTTAGCGCGCGATGAAGAGACAGGCGAAGCTATACCCGATGCTTTGATCCGCGACGAAGCCATGACCATATACTTCGCAGGGCATGAGACCACTGCCCGCGCGCTGGCTTTCGCCTGGTATGCGCTGGCCGCAGAGCCTGAAGTGACCGCTAAACTGCACGCTGAGATCGATCGCACGCTCGGCTTAGGCGAGCCAACTGTCGAGACGCTCAAGCAGATGCCCTACACCCTGCAAGTGCTGAAAGAGACGCTGCGCTTGTATCCTTCAGCGCCGATCTACGGGCGCGATGCCGTTGAAGATGACGAAATCGGCGGCGTGCCAATCAAGCGCGGCGCTTCGCTCAGTTTAGTGCCATTCTGCACACATCGCCATCCAGAGTTCTGGGACGATCCCCTGCGCTTCGATCCTGAGCGCTTCACGCCTGAGCGCGAAGCGGCGCGCCATCCGTACGCCTTTCATCCCTTCGCTGCAGGGCAGCGCATTTGCATCGGCAATAATTTCTCGCTGTTAGAGATGCACGTGCTGCTGAGCATGTTGGCGGCGCAGTTTGCGCCGCGCCGCCAGCCTGGCCATCAGCTCGAGCTGGAGCTGTTCGGCACGCTCGGCTCGCGCACAGGCGCATGGATGCAGATCGTGCCGCGCTAGGCGGCTGTGGCGCACCACCTAGGGCAAACTGCGCTATAATGTAGCCTAAAGACTGTGTTTACAAGCGGATAGGATGCGTTGTATGTCTAACCGAACGGATACGCACACAGCGATGCCCTCGCGCCCGTCAATGGAAGAGCCTGATTCCGTTGGCGGAATGCCCGTCGAGGAACTCATCCGCATTGCGCGCGAAACCACTGCACGCATCCGCAACGAAGATCGTAAGCGCCTGCAGACGGAAGCCTCTGAGAACCGCCAGAGCATTCAAAGCGGCGTGCCACATTTGTTGCAGCAGTTCTTCATCGGCAAGCTCGATCTGGATGAAGAGCTCAGCCGCCGCTTCCCGAATCCGCCCTTGCTCTCTTCAGCAACCTTCGAGCCGCAGCCTGGCAAGCGCGCCCGACGCGGCTTCGCGCAATTCAAGGCGCAGGATGAATCGGCCGCCTTGAACATAGATCTGCAAGGCATTGACGGCACCTTTGAGGCTGATTTCGTCTATGGTGGCATGATCGCCGCGCATTTTGCTTTCGGCGCCATTGCCGATGCTCAGCGCAAGCGCTTCCTCGACCTGATCCGACGGCGCACGGGCACTAGCGTCTTGTGGACAGCTAAGCGCTGGGAACGCGACTATCTGGTAGTGACAGTGCAGGAAGGCTTTGCGCGCCTTTACGCCTTTGGCGTCCATAACATCAACGCTGCTTGTCGCTTGCCGCCAGAGCCGTTCCGCCAGCTGACGCAGTGGCTCGCCGCCTTTTGGATCACTGATACCGAGACAACAGCGCTCCGCAAGGACGTGCTGGAAGAGAATAGCTGGTAGCGCCGCCTTCCCAAGTGGCAAGTGCATCTCGGCACGCGCTGAGCATGGCGCGTGCTATAATTTGGCGCGGATCGATCAAGACCACACCTAGTCGGGAAATTCCTATGACCAGCCAGCAGAAGTACTTTCAGAATGTGATCATAGCGCTGCACAAATTCTGGGCAGAGCAGGGTTGCTTGCTCTGGCAGCCACACAACGTGCAAGTAGGCGCAGGTACGGGCAATCCTGCCACATTCTTGCGGGTTCTAGGCAGCGAGCCATGGCGCGTCGCTTACGTTGAGCCGAGCGTACGCCCTGATGATGGGCGCTATGGCGAGAATCCGAATCGCATGCAGAGCTACTATCAGTATCAGGTCATCCTGAAGCCTGATCCTGGCAATCCGCAGGAGCTGTACTTGCAGAGCCTTGAGGCGCTCGGCATCGATCTGCGCCGCCACGATGTGCGCTTTGTGGAGGATAACTGGAAGTCGCCCGCGTTAGGCGCCTGGGGACTGGGCTGGGAAGTCTGGCTAGATGGGCAGGAGATCACGCAGTTCACTTACTTTCAGCAGAGCGGCGGCATTCGGCTGGAGCCTGTCAGCGTCGAGATCACCTATGGCATCGAGCGGATTGTGCTCGCTTTGCAAGGGCGCGATGCCGTCTGGAACATCCAGTGGACGGACGATATCACCTACCGCGATATCTTCCTGCAGAGCGAGATCGAGCATTGCCGCTACTACTTCGATGTGGCCGATGTTGAAGCGCTCAAGCAGGTCTACGACGTCTACGAGCGCGAGCATGCGCGCGCGCTTGAGCATGGTCTAGTGGCGCCTGCCTATGACTATGTGCTCAAGTGCAGCCATCTCTTCAATGTGCTGGATACGCGCGGCGCTATTGGCGTGACAGAGCGCGCCGCTTATTTCCGCCGCATGGCAGCCATGAGTCGCAACGTGGCGAAGGCTTATTTAGCCCAACGCGAGCAGCTAGGCTATCCGCTCAGCCATATCGGCAAGCATTGGCGCTACGCAGAGAAAGATACTGCCGTCGGCATCGCCACGCTCAAGGCACCAAGCGCATCGGCCGACTTTTTGCTGGAAATTGGCACGGAAGAGCTGCCGGCCGCCGATCTGGATCAGGCGTTGGCGCAACTGCGCGAAACGACGCCGCAATGGTTGGCTGAGCTGCGCTTGCCGAATGACGGCGTTGAAGTTTACGGCACGCCGCGCCGTTTGATCGTCCTGGTGCGCAACATGGCGCCAAGCCAGCCTGATGAAGAGCGCCTTGTGCGTGGGCCTTCGGCGAGCATCGCTTTCGACGCTGAAGGCAAGCCAACTCAAGCTGCGCTCGGCTTTGCGCGCAAGCAAGGCATCGATCCGAGCGCACTCAAGCCGATGCAGCTTGAAGGTGGCACTTATGCAGCTGCTTATGTGCACATCAAAGGTAAATCGGCGCTGGAAGTGCTCAGCGCCAACTTGCCATCTTTGATCAGCAGCATTCGTTTTGCCGAGTCCATGCGCTGGAACAGCAGCGGCGTCGCTTTCTCGCGCCCGATCCGCTGGTTTTTAGCGCTGTTCGGCAATCTGCCGCTCTCTTTCGCCTACGCCGATGTTTGGAGCGCGCCTTTCACGCGTGGCGCGCGCCCGAAGGGCTCGCCCAAGCTGGCGATCAGCTCAGCGGCTGAGTATTTCGCCGTCATGCGCCGCGAAGGCATCTTGGTTGATCCAGCTGAGCGCCGTGCCGCCATCCAAGCCCAAGCCGAGCAGCTGGCCGCTCAGGTCGGCGGGCAGCTGCTGCAGGATGACGCCCTGCTGGACGAAGTCGTCAATTTGGTGGAACAGCCGACCGCCTTGCGCGGCAGCTTCCCAAGCCGCTTTCTGCAGTTACCGCGCGATGTGCTGATCGCCGTCATGCGCAACAAGCAGCGCTACTTCGCCATTGAGGACATGGACGGCAACTTGCTGCCCTATTTCATCGCTGTGCGCAACGGCGACAATCAATTCCTTGATGAAGTGGTGCAAGGCAACGAGCATGTGCTCAACGCGCGCTTCGCCGATGCCGAGTTCTTCTTCAAGGAAGATTTGAAGCGCCCGCTAGCTGAGCGCGCCGATCGGCTGAAGACCATGACCTTCCAAGAGAAGCTCGGCTCGCTTTACGATAAGAATATGCGCCTGACGCGCTATGTGCAGCCGCTCGGCGTGCTGCTGGGCCTCTCAGCTGACGAGCTAGCCATCGCTGAGCAGGCAGCAGCGCTCGCCCGAGCCGATCAAGGCACGCAGATGGTCATTGAGATGACGGCGTTGGAAGGCGTGATGGGACGCGAGTACGCCCTGCGCGAAGGCAAGCCGCCTGCTGTGGCCCAAGCGATTTTTGAGAGCTACCTGCCGCGCAGTGCAGGCGATCAACTGCCCGAGAGCAGAGTCGGCGCGCTTTTGGCACTGGCAGATCGCTTGGATAGCTTGGTCGGCTTGTTTGCAGTCGGCTTAATGCCCAGCGCCACGGCCGATCCATTCGCCTTGCGGCGCGCTGCGCTCGGCGCCGTGCAAATCCTGATCGCGCATCAGTTCGCCATCAGCCTGGCCGAAATCTTACCGATCTTCGCGGCACAACAGCCTGTGCCTGTCGAGCCGAGCGTCTTAGAGCAAGTGCAGCAATTCATCATCGGACGCTTGGAGAATCTCTTGCGCGATGAATACGCTTTGCCATACGACGTGGTAGCTGCAGTGCTGCGCGAGCAGGGCGACAGGCCGTACCATGCGCTGATCGGCTGCCGCGAGCTGGCTGCGTGGGTTGCCAAGCCTGACTGGCAGCTGACTTTGGACGCTTTCGCACGTTGTGCGCGCATCACGCGCGATAAGCCACGCTACACGCTGCAGCCTGAGTCGCTCACGCCTGCTGAAGCGCAGTCGCTCTACGCGGCGGCGCAACAAGCGCACGCCGCATTGAACGGCGGCGCCAACGTAGACGCCTTCCTGAGCGCCTTTGCGGCGCTAGTGCCGCAGGTCACGCTTTTCTTCGATAAGGTGCTAGTGATGGACGAGGATCAGGCCGTGCGCGAGAATCGGCTCGCGCTTTTGCAGTACGTGACTGATCTAGCGCGTGGACGTGTCGATCTGAGCCAGCTGAGCGGCTTCTAAGGCGCCGAGCAGCGCGCCATCTTCTGCTAGCGCCTCAAGCTGCACGTCTGTGAGCAGGTTGCTCAGGACGTGCGGCACAACGCAGCGCACGCGCAAGAAGTTATCCGTGTAGCCGTTGTTGATGAAGCCGTGCTCGGTCGCGCCGCTGATAGCTTCCCAGAGCACTGGGCGTTTTTGCCCGATGAAACGTTCAGCGAAGCGCCGTGAACACTGCTGGCTGAGCGCGAGCAGCTTCTCGGCGCGCGCGCGCTTGACCGCTTCAGGCACTTGATGCGGCATTCGCGCTGCTGGCGTGCCTTCGCGCGGGCTATAGCGGAAGACGTGCAGCGCTGCGAAGTCCATCTCTTCAATGAAGGCGTAGCTAATGGCAAATTCCTTGTCGCTCTCGCCAGGGAAGCCAACGATCACATCCGTGGCGATGGCTGCATCAGGCATGATGGCGCGTACCTCGGCGATCAGGGCGCGGAAGGCGGCTTGAGTGGTGCGGCGTGCCATGCGCCTGAGCGTAGCATCGCAGCCGCTTTGCAGTGGCAAGTGCAAATGGCGGCATAAGCGCCGATCTTCCCACAGCGCGAACAGTGCCCTTGGCAAGTCCCACGGCTCGAGCGAAGAGAGCCGAAGGCGCGGCACGCTTGTCTCCTGCAGCAAAGCGCGCAGCAGATGCACCAAAGCCTCAGGCTGACCGAGATCATGGCCATAGCTGCCCAAATGGACGCCCGTCAGCACGAGCTCTTGGTAGCCGTGCGCGCTCAGCATTTGCGCTTCAGCCACCACGTCCGCAATTGGGCGGCTCCTGCCCTTGCCGCGCGCCACGCGCGTGATGCAAAAGGTGCAGTGCCGATCGCAGCCATCTTGCACCTTTAAGAAGGCGCGCGTCCTGCCGCCTGCGCCGATCAAGGCTTGGCGCGCTAGCGGCTCTAGGTCGAAGGGCTGCACAGCGGCTAGCGGCTCGCCCGTCACGATTGAGAGCAAGGCTTCCTTAGCGTAGTTATCCACTACATGAGCCACGCCTGCCATGCGCCGAACCGACTCAGGTGCCAGATGCGCGTAGCAGCCCGTCACAGCGATGCGCGCTTGCGGATTGGCGCGGTGCAGGCGATGAATGCTTTGGCGGCTGCTGCGCACTGCCTCTTGCGTCACGGCGCAAGTATTGACGACCATCAAATCAGCCTCAGCAGGCGCGTCGGTCAGCGAATGGCCGTGCGCCAGGAATTGGCGCGCCAGGCTATCCACCTCGCTTTGATTCAAACGGCAGCCGAGTGCCTTCAGATGCACTTTCATCTCTCAGCCCAATCGCTCACGGACAAAGTTAGGTAATGAATAGGCTCCAGGCCTTGCCCTACATTCAGCAAGAGCGTGCGCTCAAAGCGAAAGCCGAGCCGCCGATAGAGCGCTAGAGCGCGCTTGTTGCTGTGCGCCACGCCGATCTCGATCAGGGCGCGCCGCTCGGCGCCGAGCGCGATCAAGTGCTCGAGCAACGCCGTGCCGATGCCGCGCCCGCGCTGCGCCTCAGTCACGCTCAGATCGCTGATCTCGGCCACGCGCGCCCAGAATGTCAGCTGACCAAAGCCGACGATCGAGCCTGACAGGCAGGCGACCACGCCGATGCCGCGCTCGGCCTGCCACGCCGCTTCGGCGCGCGCCAGCATCTGCTGAATTTTCTCAAAAGCGCTTTGCGGAAAGCAAGCGCGCCACACAGCCGCAGCATCATCCCGCGTGCAGCGGCGGAAGGTCAGGCTCGCTGGCATCATAGCGCCTGTGAAAGCGCCGCTAGCACGGTTGGCAAGAGCTGTTTCTTGCGCGAGACCACGCCGCGCGCGTCTAAGGTGCCGTCATCAAGGCGCGGATACGGCAAGGAGCCGATCAAGCGCTCCTGGCCAACCACAACCAGCCGACTGTTGCCGCGCACTACGTCAGTGACCAGCAGCATGGCCAATGCCAACTTGTTGTTCTCAGCGAGCGCCTGCAGAGCGCGTGTTAGGTCGGGCAAGCGCGGCGTCAGTTCGCTGAACGAAGTGACTTCGACCTGGGCAATGCCAGCGGACAAGCCATTAGTGTTGTAGAATTTCAGATCGGCGTTGATCACGTCTTCAGCGCGGCGCTCGCCCAAGCCTGCGCCTGCCGCCAACAGATCGCGCCCGAGATTCTCAACGGCCTCGCGCTGAGTTTGCCCTTCGGCAAGGCCTGCCATTTCGGCAAGGCGCAGGGCAGCGCGTTCATCGCGGGCTGTGGTCGTCGGCGAGCGCAAGACTAGCGTATCTGAGAGAATGCCGCACAGCAGCAAGCCAGCTAGCGCCGTAGGCAGGCGCAGCTCGTGCTCAAAGGCCGCTTCAGCCACAAGTGTGGAGCAACTGCCAACGGGCTCGACGCGAAAACGGATCGGCATGGCAGTCGGCATGTTGCCGAGGCGATGATGATCCAGCACTTCCAACAGCTCGGCTTCTTCCAGGCCTGCCACAGCTTGTTGCGGCTCGTTGTGATCGACCATCACGACTTTGCGGCGCGGCGGCGCCAGGAGCGCCGATTTGCGCACTAAGCCGACATAAGTGTTCTGCTCATCTACCACTAAGAATTCGTCTTGCGTGGCGCGCAAAACTTGCCCGATCACGTCTCGGATGCGCTCATTGGCGCGCAGAGTGATGCCGCTGCCGTCCAGCACGCTCTCCACTTTTTGGTCAAGGCCGCGCGCCAACTCCAGCACTGAGGTGGAGCTGAGCGCAGCGGCTAGGCTGGCGAAGAGCGCCTCGCCTGAGAGCAAGCCGAGCGGCTTGCCTTCGGCATCCACAATTGGGACGGGATGGCGCGTGGCGGCGATACGCTGCACAGCCGCCAGGAGAGTCTCGCCGCGGCGCAAAGCTTCGAGCGGCTCGATCAAGTCGCCCACGCGCCCATAGACGTCCTGCACCAGCGATGGTGGCTCTGCGCCGAAGCGCGCTAGGGCGAAAGCTGTCTGTGCGTTGATCTCACCTGTGCGCGCTGCTGTGTAAGGTTGCTCATAGAGTGCGCTCAGCAACCAGGCATAGCCCATTGCAGAGGCGATCGCGTCCATATCAGGGTTGCGATGCCCAATCACCCAGA
Organism: Chloroflexota bacterium; assembly: GCA_003695215.1. Lineage (GTDB taxonomy): Bacteria > Chloroflexota > Anaerolineae > Aggregatilineales > UBA2796 > CP2-2F. The sequence continues at coordinate 1,134 of RFIM01000254.1, read as the reverse complement.
TCGGCTCTGTGTCAATCATAGTTCCCTGTTCTCAGGCTTGCACAGCGCCCATTTTAACCCATGGCGCTGTTGTAGGGTAGCCTCGCCCTAGCGCCCGCTATGCCTAGCCGTTCGGCCAGGTGAAAATCTAGTCTGCAAGATACACCTGTGACCTATATCGCGTCTCAAAATCTGTTTTAGAATCTTTGCAGATAGGCAGTTATGAGTGAGGCATTGTGAAGTCTATGTCTGCGAACCACAAGCCCGCACAGCAACAGAATTGTCAACTCGATTCAAAGTCATGTCCGCGCAAGGTACTCATCGCAGAAGATAATCTCGATTTGCGCAACATTTTCAGCCGTGTCTTTGCGCATCATAACTTCCAGGTTGAAGTCGCTTGTGATGGCATAGAAGCCATCAACCAACTGGCCGAGAACTGCCCGGACGTCCTGATTTTGGATATCAACATGCCACACTTGAACGGCCTGGAAGTGCTGACGCATATTCGCCAAACGCCTTACTTGCGCACGTTGAAGGTGATCATCGTCACGGGCAACTCAGTGGCTATCAATCATCCCGATGCCCAGCAGGCCGATCTGCTTTTGGTCAAGCCGATCAGCGTCAACGAGCTTATCACTATGGTACAGCGTTTGATCGAACAATGAGCCTGCAAGCACTCACGATCGACAAATCGCTGAAAACAGTCTATCATTGGCAGCAGACGCGTTTGCTCGAGAAGGAGTGCTTTTATGCTTTGGCTGCGTCGTCTCGGCATCTTGAGCCTTTTGTTCGCCTGCGCAGTGCTTGCCGTGCCCAGCGCAGCGCAAACCAGCCCGCGCCCGAACCTGGCTGCGCAAGTCTACGACTACAACGAGCCTGCTTCGCTGCCCACCTCTTACGCGGCCATATTCGCGCCTGCCAACTCCGAGCCGCTTTTGCGCCTCCCGATTGAAGGCAACAGCTTCGTCCGCTTCTCGCCGGATGGGCGCTGGCTGGCTGCCGTTTTCGGCGCTGATTCGACAGGCAGCGCCAGGTTGACCTACGGCCCGATCGGCGGCAGTACCTTTGAGATTAATTCCGAGCCGAGCTTCGGTATCATCGGCCCGATCTTCAGCCCTGATTCGGCCTATCTGAGCTACACACTGACCAGCTTCG
>RFIM01000253.1 GCA_003695215.1 Chloroflexota bacterium | reverse complement strand
TGCTGCCCGAAGCTGAGAGCGCCACGCTCAACTGGGCGCGCCTGCTCAGCGATGGCGATCAGGTCTATGTGTGGCGGCGCGGCGAGGCAGGCTTGTTGGCGACGCGCCCTGCTAGCGGCACGCCCGCCCGCCAAATTCGGATCAACACTGCTTCTGAACAGGAACTACAGCAATTGCCTGGCGTCGGCCCTGCACTTGCCCGTGAGATCGTCGCCTACCGCCAGCAGCACGGCCGTTTCCGCTCGCTCAGCGACCTGGATAACGTCAAGGGCGTTGGCGCGGCGCGCCTGACGCAATGGGCGCCGCTCCTGATCTTTGATTAGCCCTCAGTGAATCCAGAGTAATAAATCAAGCGCCAAGCTGCTCCAAGACTGCGAACGGTTGTCTTCCGATTCTAGGAGATCAGGAGAATTTTCGTATGTTCAAGAGAACGCGCCTTTGGGCAGTCGCTTTAGCCATCTTTCTGGCTGTTGGCGGTTTGGCGGCGCTAGCGCGTGCACAGGATGAGCTGCCCGCCTGGATGCAGATCGAGCTGGTGGACGCCATGACAGGCGAGCGCTTCACCCTCGCCGATCTGCTGGGCAAGACAATCTTAGTTGAGCCGATGGCGACCTGGTGCAGCAATTGCCGCCGTCAGATGACCGAGACGACCAAGCTGATCAAGCAGCTGGAGGAGGACGAAGATGAGCGGCTTGAGCAATTCGTCTTCTTGAGCTTGAGCATTGAGACAAACTTGAAGCCAGAGGACTTGAAAACTTACGCCGAGCGCAACGGCTTCGCATCGACCTTTGCCGTGATGAGCGAAGAGATGTTGCGCGCGCTCGTGGCTGAATTCGGGCGCAGCGTGGCCAATCCGCCATCTTCGCCGTCTTTTATCATCCGCGCTGATGGCACGTTCACTGCAATCAAGACGGGCATTGAGACGGCCGAGACAATCCTTGCTGAGCTAGAAGCAGAGTTTGTGGAAGTGGAAGCAGTTGGGACAGCTGAGCCAACGGCTGAGGTCGCGTGGACGCCTACGCCACGCAAATAGCGAGAGGCGCACTGATGGATAGCCTGCTACAACAATTCATTTTGGGCAACGCAGCTATCTTGACCAATGTCTGCATGTTGCCGCTATATCCTGCCCTGATCGCGTTTCTAGCGGGCAATACAGGCGCAAATGGGCCGAGCCGCGCCACAGCGTGGCTCGGCGTTTTGGTCTTGCTGGGCATTCTGAGCCTGATGCTCGGACTCGGGCTGCTGCTGTACGTGATCAAGAGCGAGTTCAGCGCGGTATTGCCGTTTCTGCTGCCGATCATTTATCTGATAGTGATCTTGCTTGGCGCGGCGATGTTTCTCGGCTTCAATCCGTTTGTGCGCATGGCGCGCGCGCAATCGCCTGTGCTGAGCAATCGATATCTGAGCGCCTACTTGTACGGCGTGCTGCTGGCGCCGATGACTCTGCCTTGCGCTGGTCCGATCATCGTCAGCGCTTTTGTGCTGGGCGCTGGCAGCGTCAGCGACTTGCTGACCGAGCTGATGAACGTGCTCTTCTTCGGCTTAGGCTTCGGCTGGCCTTTGGTCGTCCTGCCACTATTAGCTGTGCCGCTTCAGCGGCGCTTGACTGCCTGGCTGGCTCGGAATCACCTGCTGCTCGGTCGGTTTGCGGGCGCGCTGCTGATCGCGATCGGCCTTTTCGGCTTCATCACAGTCGTGCTGCCCGAGCTGAGCTGATGGTGGGCATTTTAGCGCTCTAGCGGTATGCTCTAAGCATATCATCCGCTTAAGTTTGAGCGAGCGCATGACCATAACGCGACCGACACGCGAGCAGATTTTGCAAGTAGCAGTCGATCTAGCCCAGAAATTTGCGGCAAGGGCTGCGCAACACGATGCGGCAGGCACGTTTCCGCATGAGAATTACGCCGACCTGCGCACCAGCGGCTATCCATTGCTGAGCGTGCCTGCAGAGTTTGGCGGCTGGGGCGCCACGCTTTACGAAGCGGTTTTGGCGCAAGAGCAGCTGGCAATGGGCGATGGCAGCACCGCGCTAGCGATCGGCATGCACGTCCAGACGATTGGCGCAGCTGCTGAGAGCCGCTCATGGGCCAACGGGATGTTCCCGCGCTTGTGCGCTGAGATTGTCAGGCGCGGCGCGCTGGTCAATTCGTGTGCCACTGAGCCTGAGCTAGGTAGCCCAAGCCATGGCGGCGCGCCGAAGACAATGGCGCGCCTTGAAGGCGATTGCTGGATCATCAACGGGCACAAAACCTTTGCCAGCCTTGCGCCCGAACTGGATTATTTCATCGTCACGGCGGCTTTCACTGCGGAAGATGGCTCGCTAAAGGCAGGGCGCTTCCTCGTTGAGAGGCAAGCGGCAATTCAGATCGTGCCAACTTGGGACGCACTCGGCATGCGCGGCACAGGTAGCTATGATCTGTACTTGCAAGGCGCACGTGCGCCGCGCGAGGCGCTTCTGAGCAGTGCGCCAATCAGCCTCGCCGATCCGAGCAAGCCGAACATAAACGCTTGGTTCACGCTGATTATCTCAGCCGTTTATCTCGGCGTGGCCGCTGCAGCCCAGCAAACTGCGCTGCGCTACGCTCATGAGCGCGTGCCGACTGCGCTCGGTAAGCCTATCGCCCTGCTGGAGAGCATCCAGCATCGGCTTGGCGAAGGCGAGCTGGCTCTCAAGACGGCGCGCGCCATGCTCTATCACACAGCCATGCGCTGGGATTCCGAGCCTGAGGCGCGCACGCGCATGAGCGACGCGCTGATCGCTTGCAAGTTGGCGGTCACTAACGCGGCTATTCAAGTGGTCAATCATGCCATGCGCGCTGTTGGCGGCGCCAGCATGACTCACGCCTTGCCGCTCGAGCGCTACTATCGCGATGTACAGGCAGGCTTATTTCATCCGCCTAGCGATGACAACGGCTTGTTGATGCTGGGCAAGCTGGCCCTAGCGCAGCTGTGAGCGGCTGCGGCTGTGCTTGCGCCGCGAGTGCTGCACAAAAGTCTCGAACAGGTTGCGCATGGCGCCATCGAAGGCGATCAGGCCTTCAGGATGCCACTGCACGCCGATCACGAACTCGCGATCGCAATGTTCAATTGCCTCGATCACGCCATCAGGCGCGAAGGCCACAGCGCGGAAGTTCGGCGCCACAGCGCGAACCGCCTGATGGTGAAAGCTGTTCACCTGCGCTTTATGCCCGATGATGCGCGCTAAATGTGAGCGCGACTCAACCTCAACCGGATGCGCCACATAATCGCGCTGTTTCTCAGGGAAATATTGATGGCGGATAGCGTGTGGCAGCTCATCAGCGATATCTTGGATTAGCGTGCCGCCCGCAGCGACATTCAGCGCCTGCACGCCACGGCATACGCCCAAGATTGGCAAATGATCGTCAAGCGCCCAATGCAGCAGCCGCAATTCTGTCTCATCGCGCAGCGCATCAATGCCGTTCGTCTTCGGATGCGGCTCACAGCCATAGGTCTCTGGATTCAGGTCGCCGCCACCTGCCATGAATAGACCGTCCAGGCGTTCGTACAAGGCGCGCAGCGTCTCATCATCCAGGCCGAGCGGGATAATCAAAGGCACAGCGCCGCTGGCGGCTAGCGCAGCGATATAAGGGCGGCTCATCGCAAAGCGCGGCGGCATAGACTCGGGCGAGGTCGTATCGTAGAAACTTGGGATGCCGATCAGCGGTCTACTCATGCAGGTTGCACCTTTCCTCTGCCGCATGCAGGCGCAGCGACATTCTGGTCTCGCCTTGAGAGGGCACTAAGGTACCGCTCATCTTATCATCATCTAAGAAACTAAGCAACGCCCATTTTCGATAAGCGCTCGTGATGTTTCAAAAGCGCGCTATGCCCTGAGCGCAGGCCTTCATCAGATGCTCAGTTGATCGAGCGCGCCTTTTGCGTTAGCATTGCGCGCTTGTGATGGAGAGCACGATGTCTGGAAACACTGAACAGCGATCGCCTGACGATCCGTTGGCATTTGAAGAACCACTATTCGATCCCGACGACACGCCGCGTCATGGCGTACCTTTGCCGCCTGCGCCGCCAACGCATCCTTCGCTGCTGCGCCGACCACAGGCCGAGAAGCCGATGGCGCGCACAAAGCATCGGCTGAATACCCTGATGCTCTTCGCGGCGCTGCTGATCACGCTCGTTGCAGCGCTCTTGTATTTTCTGCCAGGCGACTCGGCGCCGAAGCCAGCGCCGACGCTCAGCGCTGGCCTGCCAACACTGCCGCCATTGACTGCAACGCCAACTCAGCTGCCGCCAACTGAGCAGCCGCTGACCGCCGCGACTGAGCAGCCTATCCGCTACGATGCCGAAGTGCCAATTGATCTGGTCGCTGAGCTGCTCATGCGGCCTGCTGAAGTCCTGCCGCCTAAAGGCGCGCTCTACCGCGCTCAGAATCCGTTCACTGTTGCGCCTGCACGCGGACGCAGCGAGATCATCCAATATCGCATTCAGCCAGGCGATACGCTCGAGAAGATCGCAGCTCGTTTTGGCATCTCACAGGATACCATCATCTGGAATAACGATGGCGTTTACGTGAACCGCCTGTTGCCAGGCGATACGCTGACCATCTTGCCTGAGGACGGCGTGTTGCATCGCACTCGCCAAGAAGAGACGATCCAAGCAATTGCTGATAAGTACAAAGTTTCGCCGTTCAGCATTGTGGATAGCGAGTTCAATCCATTGCTGCGCAATGCCAGCCCAAGCACGCTCTTGCCGCCTGGCATCACGGTCATGGTTGTGGGCGGTGTGAGCGACAAGAAGCCTGTCTACTGGAATCCAGGCATCACCATTCAAGGCAGCGGCGGAAGCAGCAGCACGGTCTCGTTTGGCGGCGGGCCTGGTTCCTGTGGCGCGCAACCGAACACAGGCGGCACAGGCGCATTGGTGGTGCCGTTACCGCCGATATACACAGTCGTGCGCGGCTTCAGCGATTACCATACAGGCATCGATCTGGCTGCGCCAACGGGCACAACCGTCTTCGCAGCTGATGGCGGCACGGTCATCTTCGCGGGCTGGAGCAACTGGGGCTATGGCAACACAGTTGTTCTGGCGCATGGCAATCTGCTCACACTCTACGGCCATATGAGCCGCGTGAGCGTGAGCTGCGGTCAGGTGGTCAGCCGCGGCACGCCGATTGGCACGGTCGGCAGCACGGGCAACAGTTCGGGCCCGCACTTGCACTTTGAGGTGCGCGTCGGTGAAGTGCCGCAGAATCCTACCAACTATCTGGGCTTCTAGGCGAGGAACAAGAGGTTGAAGAGCAGCCACAGGCTGCTGTAGCGCAGCGGGCGCCGCAATCGGGAGTGCGCGGCGTACAACAAAGTGCTGAAGACAAGCGCGGGCAAGAAGCGCGCCAGGCCGAATGGCTCAGCGAAGGTCGAGCGCGGCGTGAACGGGATGATCGCAGCATTAGCGAACAAGATCAGGCTGTAGAGCGTCCACTTGCCACGCCACAGGTCGCGTCCGCTGCGCCACAAGGCCCATAGCGAAGGCAGCATGCCCATCAGCATTGGAATAGCAGCAAGGGCGAGCGCAGTTGGCGTGATGCCGAAGCCGAAAATGCGCCAAATGCCGTTATAGGGCACGATCTCAAAAGGCGTGGCGCCGACGCCGCCTGAGCCGATGCCAAGACTGCCAAGCCAGTGCCACAGAAAGGCTTGCCAAGCCAAGAAAGGCACAACAGCGCCGAGCCCGATCAGCAGCGCCGCGCGCCGCTCACGACTCAGCCACAAGGCGAGCGCTGTGCCTGCAACTGTGATGAGCGTGACTTCTTTGGCCAGCGCCGCGAGCGCGAACAAGGCGGCGCTCCAACCAAATTGACGGCGCTGCGTCGCCAGAAGGGCGATCAGCGTCAGGCCGTAGGCAAGCGGCTCTGTGGTGCTAGCGCGCACGGCAAAGAAAATCCCACCAAACAAGCCGTAAATCAGCGCATACCAACGATTGACGCGCAAGGCGCGCAGCAGCTCTGCCAAAGCAGCTGTACCGAGTCCGAGCGCGGCCAGATTGGTCACTAAGATAGCGTACGGCACAAGCTCGGCGCGTCCAAAGCTGAGCAGGCGCGCTATCGCAGCGCTCAAGATGCGCTGATAGCGATAGGCAGGCCGTTCGCAATCGAACAGCCGTCCAAGCTGGTGATGGAGCGTCCGCTGGTAGACATAGCCGAGGGTCGGGTAGCGGCATAGCGCGCCAATGCGGCGTTCAGCGCCGCTCGGCTCGGCCGCGATCCAGGCGGTGAATTGACCATCGTAGCCTGCGCTGCCAGCAGCGCGCGGTCGGATTAGCTCTTGGATGGCGCCGCCTGCGCGCCAAACGACAAAGGCACAATACAGGCTGCACAAGATGACCACGATAACGGCGGGTGAACGCCACGCAAGCGGCATGAAGCTCAGCCCGAGATCACGACTAGGAGCACAATGACTATCAGCAAGCCAAGCATGATTCCGATCACGATAGTGCTGCCTGCGTTGGCTTCCACTTGATCGCTCTTAGGCTTGGCTGTCTCAACGCGCACCATACCGCCGCTATTGGGATCGCCGACGCGCCGCGCTGAGACAATCTCGCTCAAGTTGCGGTTCAACTTGACGGCTTGTGGCGGCGGCGCGGGCTTGTTCAGGCTGACTACGCCTGCAGGCGGCGGCAGTGGCGCGGGCTTAGGCGGCGGTCGGCGCGCGCCTGTGCCGATGTAAAAGCCACAGCGCACGCAAAACTGCTCTTTGACGTCATTGGGCGCGCCGCAGTTG
>RFIM01000029.1 GCA_003695215.1 Chloroflexota bacterium | reverse complement strand
GAAGATGCGCGGAGCGTCTTGAGCGGCGTGCAGGGCGTCTTGGCAGTTGCTGAGCTGCCTGATGAGGGCGGCCGCAAGCGCTTGCGCGTGACCTTTGATGGCGAGGATGCCTTACTCTCAGCTATGGTACAGGCTTTAGCGGCGCAGGGCATCCCAGTCCTGAATTTCACTGAGCAAGCGCAAGACCTTGAGTCGGTTTTCATGAAGGTGACCAAAGGTATTGTCTCATGACAGAAGCGCAGGCTCTGCCGCGGCGGCGCATCGGCTTATTCAAGAATCCTGTGGTAGTGAAGGAGCTGCGCGGGCGGATGCGCGGCGTGCGCGCTTTTGCCGTCCTCTCAGTCTACCTACTGCTGATGGTCGCCTTTGCGCTGCTGCTATACGTAATCGCGACAGCTTCGCAAGATATCTCCGGCTTCACCTCAGGCGGGCAGATCGGGCGAACGCTGTTCACAGGCATCATCGGCATTCAGCTCTTTTTGGTGACTTTCATCGCGCCGTCTTTCACAGCCAGCGCCATCAGCGGCGAGCGCGAGCGCCAAACCTACGATTTGCTCAAGACGACGCTTCTGCCCGCGCGCACTTTAGTGCTGGGCAAGCTGTTCTCGGCGCTCTCGTACGTCTTCTTGCTGCTGATCGCCGCTGTTCCGCTGCAAAGCATCGCCTTTTTGTTCGGCGGCGTCTCGGAGATCGAAGTGGTGCTCTCGTTCGTGATCCTGGCTGTGACGGCTGTGACGCTCGGCGCCATGGGCCTTTATTTCTCAGCATCGCAGGCGCGCACGCTCTCAGCCAACATCACCACCTACGCTGTGACGATCTTCATCACTATCGGCCTGCCTATGGCGATCTTCATCGTGTTGGCGCTGATCGCCAGTTTTCTGAGCGCCAACCAAACCAACATCGCAGCGGACGTGCAGGTCGTCTTGCTCTATGGCTTGTTAGCCCTAGCAGCGACCAATCCGCTGATGGCGGCCTTCCTGACGCAATATTGGCTGCTCAACAAGCAGAGCGCGACCTTTTTCTACGAGACGGTCACGAGCACAACCGGCATCGTCCAGGTGCCGCTGATCTCGCCGTGGATTTTGTTCAGCGCGCTCTACTTGCTGATCGCCTTAGTGCTCGTGATCCGCACTGTGCGGCGCGTGCGGCGCATCGAGGCGTAAACGCCGCCTATCGTACAAGAGTCCTGTGAGGCAAAAGCGATGTCCGATCACATTGAGCCAGTGGATTTCAAACAGGTGCAACAGCGCTTGTTGCATCAGATTGCGCGCTGGGAACGGCGCTTACGGCTGACTCAGACGACGCTCTGGCTGCCGCGCGGCGCGATTTTAGGCATGCTGATCGGCATCACAGTGGCGCTGATCGCACGCGCGCGTCCATGGCTGCTGCCCGAGCAAGTGGCGCTAATTGCGGGCTTGGCTGTGCTGCTGGGCGCTGTGTTCGCCGTTGTGGGCGTGTGGCTTCAGCCGCGCACGCCGTTGGCTGCAGCGCGCCTGTTCGATCGCCTCTTCGGCTTGCAAGAGCGCACCAGCACTGCCCTTGAGATCGCAGCGCAGATCATCCGCGCGCCGCAGGCTTTCAGCGCGCTGCAAACAGCCGATGCCGTGCAGCACGCGGCCCAAGTGCAGCCACGCCAATATCTGCGTTTTCAGTGGCGGCCCAACGAGCTGCTGGCTATGGGCGCGCTCGGCGCGCTGCTGGCAGCGCTCCTGCTGATCGCCAATCCGCAAGCTGAGATCATCGCCCAGCACACGGCACTGCGCAGCGCTATTGAGGAGCAGATCGAGCGCGTTGAGGCGATCAAGCGCGATATCTTGGCGAAGCCTGAGCTCTCGGAGTCGGAAAAGCAGGCCCTTGCGCAGATTCTGCAAGAATTGCAGGAGAAATTGGCGCAGCCGAACCTGACTCAGCCTGAGGCTGTGGCGCAGCTCTCACAAGCGGCGCAACTGATGAATAATGAGCGCAGCCAGCTGAGCGAGCAAGAGCGCGCGGCCTTGCGCGCGGCTGGGCAAGCGCTCAATCGCAGCCAGCCGACGCAGGGCGCTGGACAAGCTATGCAGAATGGCAACTTAGGCGATGCCGCCAACCAGCTGCAGAACCTATCGCGGCGCGTGGAGAGCAACCAGCTGACCCAAGAGCAGATCCAGAGCATGATTCAGGCCTTGCAGCAGGCAGCACAAGCCTTGCAGCAGGCTAATCCTGCAGTGGCGCAAGCCTTGCAACAAGCGGCTCAGGCGCTGCAACAAGGCAATTTGCAGCAGGCAGCACAGGCGCTGCAGCAAGCGGCTCAGGCGCTGCAGAATCAGCAAAGCCAGCTAGCCCAATCGCCCTTGACACAGGCGGCACAGCAGGCGGCGCAGCAGCTGGCGCAAGGCAGCAATCAAGTGGCGCAAGCAGGGCAACAAGCTCAGCTAGGGCAGGCACAGGCAGGGCAGCAGGGTCAGCAGGGCGCGCAGCAAGGTCAGCAAAGCGCGCAGGCAGGCCAACAAGGTGCACAGGCGGGTCAACAGGGCCAGCAAAGCGCGCAGGCAGGCCAACAGGGCGCACAGGCGGGTCAAAGCCCGCAAGGCGCGCAAACAGGGCAACAGGGCGCACAGGCAGGCCAAGGTGCGCAGATTGGCGCGCAGGGCGGTGAGAGCGGCGCGCAGGCGGGCGCGCTTGGCGCACAAGGCGGCGGTCAGAATCCTGGTGAGCAAGCGGGCGCCGAGGGCGCTGAAGGCGCGGGTCAGGGCAGCGGCGGCGCCGGCAATGACGTGACCGAAGGCACGCCACAGAGCGGGCAAGCTGAGGCAGCAGGCGGTGGCGGCGATGGCACACTGGGCAGTAACGAGTTCATCTACGCGCCGACGTTCATTGGCGGCGAAGGCGGCGAGCAGATCAATCCGCGCAGCGGGCGCGGCAGCGATGACGATCTGATTGAGACGGGCGAATTCTCGCAGAATCCGACAGGCGAATCACGCTTGCCAATTCGCGAAGCAGTGCGGCGCGCCGTCGGCGGCGTGGAGCAGGCGCTTGAAAATGACCGCGTGCCGAGCGCGCTGCGCGGCTTCATCCGCCAATACTTCACAGACCTGCAGCGTTGATACGACGTCTGGTAATT
>RFIM01000252.1 GCA_003695215.1 Chloroflexota bacterium | reverse complement strand
GCGGCAAACGGCGATACTGCCAATAAGATCGGCACATACAATTTGGCGATTGTGGCGCGCGCGCATAACGTGCCCTTCTATGTGGCAGCGCCTTGGTCAAGCGTGGATATGAGTTTGGCGCACGGCGATCTGATCGCGATCGAAGAGCGCAGCCCTGAGGAAGTGACCGTCATCAACGGCGTGCGCATTGCGCCAAGCGGCGCTCAGGCAGCCAATCCTGCTTTTGACGTGACGCCGCACGAGTACATCAGCGGTATCATCACAGAGTACGGCATCTTGCGTCCGCCTTACGCGGCCAGCTTGGCAGAGTTGGCGGCACGCATTCAAGAAGGGAAGGCCTAGCGGAGAAAGAGACACATGTACCGAGAGCGAGGCGGCTCAGCGTGGCAAGCGGCATTGATGGCAGCGCTGATCGTCTTCGGCGGCTATTTTCTATGGCGCGGCGCGCTGAATTTCTTCAGCACAGCCGGCAACATCACGGCACCAGCCACGGCTACAGCTGCTGCCACAGTCACGCTGCGCCCGACGCGCACTTTTGAAGTGCCGCCTATGAACCTGATCTTCGGTGCACAGCCAACGGCCCGCCCTTGCCTTGAGTTTTACGTCACAGCCGTGCGCGCTCGCGTCCGTGAATGCCCGTCAGAGCGCTGCGAGACGCTCGCCATGCCCTATCAAGGCAATCGCATCTGTGTCTATGGCCGAGCCGCTGAAGCGCCCGAATGGTACGAAGTCAACTTGTATCCCAACGATCCGATTCCGCGCAGCGCCTACATGCACCAGAGTGTGATCGCCGCGGTGAACCCGACGCCGCGCCCGACTGCCACACCGCGCCCTTCAGCGACTTTCACGCCTTCGCACACGCCAACGCCCTTGCCGAGCGTCACGCCGCGCCCTGCCACGCCTACCCTCTCGCCTATGCAAGGCGCGTAGCGCTCAACCATAGCCGAGCGCGCCGAGCATTGCAGGCGCATCCTGCCCATCAAGGTAGCTGAAGGCAGGCGCGCCGTGCGCATTTGCCTCAAGGATCAGCTCGCCGCCTTCAGGCAACAGGCAATGATGCGCGCCGCGCCGCCCGCCAAGCGTCTCTTGGTAGGCGCCGCACTCAAAAAAGCCGATCACCAAGCTGTCTGTATTAGCGGGCAGCTGCAACGGCTCAGCGTTCATGCGCCGCGTCGGATAGACGTCATCGTGATCGCAGGTCAGGCCTGCCAAGCGCGCTTGCACAAAGGCGCCATCCCAATTATTGACGGGCAGGACTGTGAATGCCTCGCCGAGCGCCCAGGCATCAGGGAAATGGCTCATGATGCTGCCATCTAAGATGTAGTATGGCACGCCGTCAGCGCCCAGGCGCGTCTTGACCACCTTGAAGAGCTTCAAAGCGTGATCTTGCACTAGGTAGCGGCCTGTCTCGAAGATCAAGTCAGGCACAGGCACGCCTTCTTCGGCGCAGACTGCCATGATAGTGCCGAGCGTCTGGCGCATCCACACCTCGAAGTTCATGCCGCTGTGGCGCGCAGGCAAGCCGCCGCCGAAGTTGAAGCGATGGAGTGTCGGCGCATGGCGCCAGAGCGCCGCATAGCCGCGCAGGCTGTGAATCAAGCCATTCTGGTAGCTCAAGCCGCGCGCCGCTGAGACGGTCTGCATGGCATGGTAGGTCGTCAGGCGCAAGTGCGGCAGCGCCGCAAGGCGCTCGGCAGCATAGCGCAAAGTCTCGGCGTCCATGCCAAAGCGATTAGGCTGCTCTGAGAGCGTGCGCGCGCGCAAACCGACCTCAAAAGGCAAGCCTGCAGCAGCAAAACTTTCCAGCTCTTCCAGATCGTCGAAGATCGGCAAGAGGTTTTGGAAGCCATCAGCGCGCAGGCGCAGCAGCGCGTCGGCATAGGGCGGAATCTTGAAGCCGTTCGCCAAAATCGGGCGCGTGCGATCGAGCCAGCCTTGAGCATAGGCATGGCGCACCACGTCCACGTCAAAAGCCGACGAGCATTCGTAAGCAGCGCCGACTTCCAGCAAGGTCTTGACGACCGCGGCTGACGGATTCGCCTTGCTGGCATAGGCCAGCAGCATGTGGCGCGGGTAGCCGACTTGCACCTTTGCTGCAGCAAAGACGGCGTTCAGGTAGGCGTAATTCTCGCGCAGCGCGCTTAAGCGGCGCACATAAAGCGGCGTAGCAGGGCGCGTCAGGCGTCCATTGGCGAAGACGGGACGCTCAGTCAACGCCAGCACGTCAAGGCCGCGGTAGAACAAGCGCCCTTGGGCGATCTCATAGCCTGCGGGCAGCGCAGGCGCAGGTGTGAGTGGCAACGGAAGTGCTTCAAGGCGTGGTAATGCGCTCATCATCTCGATCTCAGCTCAGTGCAACAGGCAGCGCCGATACAGCGCCGCCAAACCAACGCAAGGGCAACAAAAAACCGCCACGGCCTGCGCGGCGGCGTTGCACAAGCGGAGATCGCCTTGGCGCGCTAGGCGTGGAAATAGGTCAGCTTCGCCGCGCTATTGGCGGCGCGCTGAGAAGGCATGGTCGATTCAGACCGTGCTACATGGGCAAACATACAGCCCGTTCAACTAGCCGACGAGAACGGGCGCATTATAAATCAGGCAGGGCGCCTGTCAATGCAGGGCTGAGGCATGTTGCAAAATTGTTGCCGCTGAGCGCGCCTAGAAGGCATCCTAATGCGGTAAAAGCGCTGTGCTTGTGGTGGATGTCACAAATTTATGACATCCACCGCACGCGGATCGGCGAATCACTCGCCCTGACCGCGCGTGAAGCCTTCCACACCGTCAAAGGTGTAGAGATTCTCGGTCTTGATGAAGTCATAGCCTGCGGCAGCGACGCGGCCGAGCAGCGCGATCACTTGTTGGTGCGTGATCGGCGTCCTATCGGGCGAGAGGAAGCGGCAGCGCCAATGATCGACGCAAAAAGTCTCTGGCAAGCCATCAGGATAGACCTTCTGACCGCGATTGCTGATCATGCTCAGGGCAAGTCGTTCATCGCCCAGCGTCTTGAGCGCCTCGCCGAGCTTGTTCGGATCGCGCTCGCGCCAATGCAGGAAGACATCCACGCCGATCAGCTCCTTGTGCGCAGGCGGACGGTCGAGATTGGCTTCCACAGCTCTGGTCACGCCGCTGGCGGCTGAGTAACTGACCGCTTTGAGTTGCTGTGGCTTTTTGCCGAGATGTTCCACAACTTTCTGGGCGAACTCGCGCGTGCCGACCTTCTCACGGCTGATGCCTTCTTTGTAGATATCGTAGGTGTGATAGCCGTTCTCGATAGTCGCTAGCCAAGCATTGTGGACGCGCTCAGCCACGTCTGGCTGGCCGATGTGCACCATCATCATCACGCCGCCGAGCAGCAGGCCTGATGGATTGGCGAGATTCTGGCCTGCGCGGCGCGGCGCCGAGCCGTGAATGGCCTCGAACATGGCCGCGTGCGTGCCGATATTGGCCGAGCCCGCCAAACCGACTGAGCCGGCGATCTGCGCTGCCACATCTGAGAGAATATCGCCGTATAGGTTCGGCAGCACGATCACATCGAACGCCTCAGGCGTATCAGCCATCTTCGCCGCGCCAATATCCACGATCCAATGCTCTTTTTCGATCTCAGGATACTCAGCACCGATCTCATCGAAGACGCGATGGAACAGACCATCCGTCATCTTCATGATGTTATCCTTAGTGAAGGCGGTCACTTTCTTGCGCCCGTTTTGGCGCGCGTATTCGAAGGCGTAGCGGATGATCTTCTCAGAGCCAGGGCGCGTGATCAGCTTCAAACACTGGTAGACTTCATCAGTCTGGCGATGCTCAATGCCTGCGTACAGGTCTTCTTCATTCTCGCGGATGATGACTAAATCCATGCCAGGATGCTTGGTGCGCACGAACGGATCGTAGGCAACGCACGGACGCACGTTAGCGTACAAGCCGAGCGTCTTGCGCGCCGTCACGTTGAGCGATTTGAAGCCGCCGCCTTGCGGCGTAGTGATCGGCGCCTTATAAAAGACGCGCGTGCGGCGCAAGGATTCCCAGGCGCTTGGCTCGATGCCTGCAGGATTGCCGCGCAAGTAGACTTTCTCGCCGATCTCAATGGTCTCGATCTCAATGCGCGCGCCAGCTTCCTTCAGGATGAACAAACAGGCTTCCATGATTTCAGGCCCGATGCCATCGCCATAGGCGACTGTGATCGGAACAGTTTGGGACATAGTGCGTAGTACCTTTCTGAGCGCGTGCGGTGCTGCACGCCTGCTATAGAGTCATTTTACTGCGCGGAAATTCTAGCGAAAGTGCACTCGCTTCACAAATCAAACAGCCGATAGCTCCTCAGGCTGCCTTGACCGCTCAAGCGCAAGATGTTAGGCTATTGTGCAAGAATGTATATGCTTTTGAAAAGGCTTTTGCCATGAGCCGCACAAAGATTTTGATCATGGGCGCTGCCGGGCGCGATTTTCACAATTTCAACGTCTGCTTCCGCGATGATCCATCTGTGGAAGTGGTCGCCTTCACTGCCACACAGATCCCTGGCATCGAAGGCAGGCGCTATCCGCCTGAGCTGGCAGGCACGCTCTACCCTGAGGGCATTCCGATCTATGATGAAGCCGAGTTACCGCGCCTGATCGCCGAACATGGCATTCAGCAGGTCTATTTTTCTTACAGCGATGTTGCCCATGCCTACGTGATGCATAAAGCGGCGCAGGTCGTGGCGCTCGGCGCCGATTTCAGCTTGCTTGGCACGCGGCGCACACAACTGAAGAGCCGCAAGCCTGTGGTCTCGGTTGGCGCAGTGCGCACGGGCTGCGGCAAGAGCCAAGCTACGCGCTACGTGGCCCGTGCGCTCAAAGAGCTGGGCTGGCGCGTTGTGGTCGTGCGTCATCCAATGCCTTACGGCGATCTGCAAAAACAGGTGGTGCAGCGCTTTGCCAGCCACGCCGATCTCGAGCTGAACCAAACGACTATCGAAGAGCGCGAGGAATTCGAGCCACATTTGGATAACGGGCATATCGTCTACGCAGGCGTGGATTATGCCCTTATCCTGGCCTGCGCTGAGGAAGAAGCTGACATCATCCTCTGGGATGGCGGCAACAACGATCTGCCCTTCTTCGCCTCTGACTTGCACATTGTGATCGCTGATCCGCATCGTCCTGGTCACGAGCTGACCTACTATCCAGGCGAGGCCAACGCGCGCTTGGCAGATGCCTTCGTGCTGAACAAAGTGGATACAGCCAACTACGCTGATATCCAGGCAGTGCGCGAGAATTTGGAGCGCCTGAAGCCGAGCGCGCCGATTTTTGAAGCGGCCTCGCCGCTGTTCGTCGAAGCCGCTGAGCAGATTCGCGGCAAGCGCGTGCTGGTGATCGAAGATGGCCCGACGCTAACGCATGGCGAGATGCCCTACGGCGCAGGTGTGGTCGCGGCGCGGCGTTTCGGCGCCGCAGAGCTGATCGATCCGCGTCCCTACGCGGTTGGCTCGTTGCAAGACGTCTATGTGCGCTATCCGCACATTGGCGCGCTCTTGCCTGCAATGGGCTATGGTGCAGCGCAGATAGCCGAGCTGGAAGCGACTATCGCCGCATGCAACGCCGATCTAGTGCTGACAGCCACGCCGATTGACCTGCGGCGCATCATCAAAGTGACGGCGCCGCTGGTGCGCGTGCGCTATGAGTTGCAGATCATCGGCGCGCCAACGCTCGCCGATCTGTTGGCCGAAAAATTCGGCCGCAAAGGCTAGGCGCGGCGCTCAGCTAAGGCCGTGAGCAGCTCAGCGGCGCGCGCTTTGCCGCCAAGCGCAGCCAGCTCAGCGGCGAGGCGCTGCGCGTTCGCTAAAACGCGCTCATCGGTTGTGACAGCGCGCAAGGCAGGCAAAAGCTGCCCATTGCGCACCTGATGCGCGCTCAAATTCAGCCCGACCTTCGCTTGGGCCACGCGGCGCGCTTGAGCGCGCTGATCGGCCGCGTGTGGCACTACTACTTGCGGAATGCCTTGCACAGCAGCGCGATGAGTCGTCCCCATGCCGCCATGATGCACGATCACCTTCAGGCGCGGGAAGACGTGATCGTAATCGAGCCATGAGAGCAGACGCGTGCCAGCAGGTAGAGCCGCCTTCAGCTCAGCTTTCTTCTCAGGCGCGATTGGATTCCTGCCTAAGACCACGATCGGGAGCATGCCTAAACGCGCTGCCGCCTGCGCTGCCCAGCTGAAGAAGCCGAGATCGCCCGTGAAAACGCTGCCGAGCGTGATGAGCGCCAAAGGCGCTTCCTGAGGAATCTCCGCAAGCCACTGCGGCACAGGCGTCGTGGGCAGGTCTACCCTACCGCCAACGAACTGAGTCTGTGGCAACGGCTCAGGGTCAGCCTGATACCACGCGCGGTTGAAGTAGCTGATGTGCAAATGCGGCGATTGTACAGCAGGCGCCGCGCCTTCGGAGAAGTTCACGCCGCGCACGCCGAAGCGCGCCTTCAGCCGCGCAATGCGCTCGCGGCTCAGACGGCTCAGATCGGCTTGCACCGCGTGCAGGCGCTCTTCATGGAGCGGTTGCCCAGCTACCCAGCCGGCAACTGCAATGGGTACGTCCAACTTCTCGGCAGCAAAAGCGACCGCGCTCAAGAACGGATCGGTCACAATCAGGTCAGGCACACCGCGCGACTGCGCAAGGTTGAGGATTGCCTCAAAAGCAGGTGGTATCAACTCTTCGCTCAGCCATGAATCCAAGGCGCGCCGATAGCGCAGGAACATCGCCTCGAGCGGATTCATGCCGCGCAGATCAGCTGGCGGCGGCCTCAGCCAAGCCCAGCCTGTGGCGGCGATCGCTGCGAAGGGCACACCTGCCGCGCTGATCAGGCCCTCCAGCGGCGGCTCTGAGACCCACAGCACCTGATGGCCGCTGGCCTGCAAGTATTGCGCCGTCTTGAGCATTCCGCCCCAATCGGTATGCCCTGCTAGCGGCGCCGAGATGAACCAAAAAGACGCCATAGTTCTTCAGAAGCGCAGCCAAAGGCCGCCTTGCGCCATCAGGCAACAAGGCGGCGAACTTCTCAGGCTTGCGCTAGGAATTCGTTCATGGCAGCGAAGAGCGCTTCCATGTCAGAAGGCATGAGGTCGCCCATGTGCGCGATGCGGAAGGTTGAGTCTTTCAGCTTGCCATAGCCATCTGAGATGGTCATGCCGCGCGCCTTGAGGAATTTGTTGAGCGCTTTCACATCGATGCGGCGCGTGTTGGCAACGGTCGTGACCGTTGGCGAATGGTAGCCTTCCTCAGAGAACATGGCGAAGCCTGCCTCAGCTACCCAGTCGCGCGTGGCTTGCGCCATCTGCTCATGCCGCGCAAAACGTGCCTCTAAGCCTTCTGCAAGCATGTAATCTAGCTGCTTATCGGTTGCGTAGAGCAGCGAGATGTTCGGCGTGGCAGGCGTGTGATTCTTGAGCAGGAATTTCTCCAGCTCGATGAAATCGAAGTAGTAGCCGCGATAAGGCACCTGCTTGGCGCGCTCCAGCACGCGATCCGAGACGGCTGCGAAGGCCAAGCCTGGCGGCAAGGCCATCGCCTTTTGCGTTGAAGTCAGCAAGACGTCTAAGCCAAGCCCGTCGAAATCAATCTTATAGCCGCCGAGAATGCTGACGGCGTCTACTAAGATCAGCGTGTCAGGATATTGGCGGATGACGGCTGCCATCTCTTCGAGCGGATTCTTGACACCAGTGCTGGTCTCGTTCAGGACGATAGCCACGGCGTCATAGTGCTGAGCGCGCAGGCGCTCCTCGAGCTGCTCAGGCTTGATAGCGCGTCCCCATTCGGCTTCCAGCGCTTCTGCTTGCTTGCCATTAGCTTTGCTGACCTCATACCAACGCTCGCTGAAGGCACCGTTGACCAAGTGCAGCACTTTCTTGTCATCGCGGACGCAATTGCGCGAGGCGGCTTCCCAAAGGCCTGTGCCTGAAGAGGTAGAGACGTACACGCGCGATTGGGTATAGAAGAGTTGGCGCAACTTGCCTTGCACGCGGGCGAAGAGCGTCTCAAAATCTGCGCCGCGGTGCCCGATCATCCAATGGCTTTGCGCCTCGAGGATCTCGCGCCGCACTTCAGTTGGGCCTGGGATGAACAAGCGGACGTGATCAGGTTTGACTGCTTCAGTCATGCTCAGTTTCTCCTATGAACGCGCCACACATGCCGATCAAAATTGTGGCTCTCTTAATAAAGATTATCGAGCGCTGCGCAGTTGATCGATCAGCCGCCCGATGGCAGGCGTCGGCATCGGATCGGTGTTGTAAAGTGCCGCCAAATAGCAGCTGACATAATCGCCGAAGTGAGCTGCTGTCAGCGCTTGCGCCAAGGCGCTCTCGCCTGCGCCTAAGATGCTATCAGGCACGAAGCCCGCTTCCATCACGGCGCGGCGCGTCAGCTCTTGGCGTAAAGCGATGCGCGGATGGTCGTGGTGCGGCGCAACAAGGCAGACTGCAGCCAAGCGCACTGAGTCGGGCAAGTTGGTCAGACCTTGCAGCAGATTATAATCGAGATTGGGCAATTCATCACAAATTGCTAAGGTCTTGGCATTTTGTTGCAAGCTGAGCTGCCAGCGGCGCGCCACAGCAGCCATGAAGCCTGCGCCGTAGATCAGCGGCACGCGCTCGATCATCTGAGCGGCCAGGCGCTTGGCAGGATTGCGCGTCGGCTCAACAGCGATGCCGAAATTTTGCGCGCTCAGCCTGAGCTGCGCAATAGCTTCCTGCACCTCCGCGCTCGGATCGCTCACCAAGCCAAGCCGCTCTACGAGCGCCAGCAAGAGCGTCACCTGCGTGTAAAAAGCAAGGCGCGAGACGCCATTGAATGCGTAGTGCCACAACGCCACGCCTGAGCGCTTGGCATATTCGGCCAGAGCGCCGCCGCTGGTGATGGCCAAAACTTGCGTGCCACGCGCATCAGCCAAATCGAAGGCGCTGAAGGTCTCTTCGGTATCGCCGCTATGGTCAAGCAGAATGACGAGCGTCGCTTGTCCGTCGGCATAAGCGGGCAGGTCGTAGCCACGACAGATGGCCACAGGCAGGTTGAGCGTCTCAGCGACGAGCGCGGCGAAGAGCTCAGTCGCGGCTGCGGCGTCGCTGAGCGCAGCGATGACCAGCTTATCTACAAAGCGCGCATTCTCGGGCAAAGGCAAGCTCAGGCGCGCCTGCCAAGCGGCGTCCACTTGCTCAGCGGCACGTTCAAGGGAGTTGAACATGCCATAGGCGTCGAAGGCGCGCAGTGCCTCAGGATCGTCAAGAATCATTGAAGGCTCCCAAAAGCATGGCGTAAAGCGCCTGAAAGATACCACGCCTTGCCTGATTCTTCAACAACGCCTTGCCTGCCGAAAGTTAACTAAATGCCGCTGACTCTTAATGCATTCTTAAAAGACTTTGAGTATGCTCGATGTTGGCACACAGGTGCCTATCGCTTAGCAACAAGAGCTGGAGGACATATGAGCAAGCTCACCAAAGTTTTGGCGCTGGCAGTCATCGCTGCTATCGTCATCGGCTTTGCGGGCGTGAACAACACGGCTGCGCAAGGCACGTACGTGAAGACCTTCGATCTGAAGCTGCCTGTGGCTGAAGGTGCCTACGCAGGCGTCGATCCCAAAGGCACGACCATCACCTGGTGGCATCAGCACAGCGGCCAGCGTGAGGCGGCTGTGCAAGCGGCGGCGGAGAAGTTCAACGCCGAGAATCCGTTTGGCATCACGCTCAACGTCGTCTCGAAGGGCAGCTACGATGACATCTTCACGGCTGTGACGGCGGGCATCCAGACGGGCGAACTGCCGGAGATCGTGGTGGCCTATGGCAACCAGGCAGCAGTCTATCAGAACAATCAGGCACTGGTAGACCTGGACGTCTTCTTCAAGGACCCAGTGCTGGGCATCCAGGACTTCGAGCAGGATATGTTCACGCGCTTCTTCGAGAGCGACCTAAACGCTGCCCATGACAATCAGCGCCTCGGCTTCAGCACCTACCGCTCGGTGGAAGTTCTTTACTACAATGTGGACGTGCTGACTGAGATGGGTTACAGCAGGCCGCCCAAGACTTGGGACGAGTTTGGCGAGATGGTCTGCCGCTTTGTGCGCGAAGGGCGCGGCACTGATGGCTATCAGATCCGCACGGATGCCTCGTTCATCGCGGCGGGCGCCTTTGCTGCAGGCGGCGATATCTATGATCGCGCTGCAGGCGAGTTCACCTACAACAGCGATGCCGCCAAGGTGCTGCCCAAGGCGATCCAGAAGCTGCTGAACGACGGCTGCATTAAGAAGACGGTCGATCCGCGCGCGCGTAGCGATCAGTCGGCTTTTGCCAACGGTGCCGCGCTCTTCTACACAGGCTCGTCTTCAGGCATCCCGTTTGTGTGGTCGGCGATCAAGGACTCGCCCAAGCCGTTCACCTTCGATGTGGCGCCCATCCCAGGCTACGGCGATAACCCGCCTGTGGTGAACGTATACGGCGCCAGCAACAGCGTGGTTGCCAAGGGCAAGACGCCTGAGAAGATTCTGGCCGCGTGGCTCTTCCTGCGTTGGTTCAGCGAAGCTGAGCAGCAGGCCGCTTGGGCTAAGGCGACTAACTACTTCCCCGTGCGCCGCTCAGCAGCGGCCAACTTGGAGGATGTCTTCGCGGCTGAGGGCACAGGGCGCGCTTACCGCAGCGCTTTCCAGCTGCTGGAGAACACGAAGGAAGAGCCTTCTGTGGACGTCTACCAGACTGTGCGCAGTGAGACCAGCAAAGCCTTCAATGACATCCTGGATGGCGCCGACGTGGACGAGCGCATGGATCAGCTGACTCAGCTCGCCAACGAGCTGCTGGCAGCCTCGCGCAAGTAAGCTGCACTCGGCTTGAATCACAAGGGCGCGGTCAGCTCAGATCGCGCCCTTGTGTTCCTAGCAGTGCGGGCGCTCAGGAGCTGCCGCCAAACCAGTTCAGCAAGCGCTTGACCAAGTTGCGTTTGCGCGCCTGTTCCTGCTGCAGCTCGCGATGCAGCTGATCGGTCAACTGCTTCAGCTCCTCGACGGTCATGCGTGCGCCATTGACCAGCACCCATTCGCCTCCCAGATCGCGCAACTCGCTGGGCGCACGTTTGTAGAGCGACTGGTAGATTTCTTGATATCGCGCCATAGCACTTTCAACGTTCATCACTTCACGTCACTCCATTTTGCCTGCTTAGCTGGCATCTTTGCCCCACCTGCATGTTGCAGAAGCTAAGATGAGTTCCAGGCGGCGTATGTTGCTGAACGCTGCACAGACGGCTTGACAAGTCTGAGCTGAGCGACTCAGGCATTGTGCTGATCATTGTAGCACAAAAGGCAATACCGCAACACTGCTTCTATCTCCGATTCTCTCAAG
>RFIM01000028.1 GCA_003695215.1 Chloroflexota bacterium | reverse complement strand
CGTCGCTCAGTCATGTAAGCACGGATGGTGTGCAAGATCACGCCTGTGAAGATGGCGAACACGCCGATGATGCACAAGGTGATGGCGATCAGCGCTGTGCCGAGCGCCAAAGCGGAGTAGGTGTTGTAAGTCGAGACAACGCTCGCGCCAAGCAACAAGCCGACCACAATAGCCATAGCGCCTGTCACGCCGAAGAAAAAGAGCGGCCGATGTTGACCGACCAAGCGCAGAATGCCCGTCAGCACTTGGAGGCCGTGCGCAAAAGGATTGCGCTTCGGTTTTTCGTCGTAGTTGACGCTGATCGGCACTTCAAGCGTCTGCAACTGGTGTTGGCGCAAGATAAACTGCATTTCAGACTCGACCGAGAAGCCGCGCGAGGTGAAATTCATCAGGCTGAGCGCGCGCTGCGAGAGCGCCCGAAAGCCGCTTTGCGAATCGGAGAGCGGCACGCCTGAGGCGGCGTTAGTCAGCGCTGTGAGCACCTGTTGCCCAAGAATGCGCCAGCGCGGCGTGTTGCTGGGCAAGCCCATGAAGCGTGAGCCGACCACCAGATCGGCGGCGCCGCTGCGAATGGGCGCTAGCAGGCGCGGAATATCGTTTGGATCGTGCTGGCCGTCGCCATCGAGCAGGACAACGGCCGCGGCCTTGCGCGCTTGTGCCGCTGCTAAGCCCGTGTTCAAGGCCGCGGCCTTGCCGCTGTTGGGCTGACGGATCACTTCAGCGCCAGCAGCTTCGGCTAGCCACGCCGTCTCATCTTGCGAGCCATCATCGATCACCAGGACGTGATCCACATGACGGCGCGCCTTCAACACCACGCTGGCAATGAAGCGATCCTCGTTGAAGGCAGGGATAACCGCGATAATTGGCGTTAGAGTCGCGTCCTTGAGTTGTTGGATAGTCTCTTGAGTGACCATGTCGTCTATTCTACCGTGCCGTCTTGCAAGTTAAAGAGCACGCTTGCCCGAACCAAGCCTGAGCACGGAGAGGTTTCCTGTGCCATTCCTGGAAGCGAGACTGAAGACCCTTGAAAGGGCGGGCTAGGCTGTGCTATACTGCGCAGTCGGGCGCAGATCGCGTCTAGTTCAGCCTTGCCCTGATGCGGCGTGTGTGTTCCCTAGGAATGAGCGCTGCAGAAGAGGGGCGAGAGGCGGTCTAACACAAACCTGAAGGAGTTACAAGGTTCATGTCTATCGTTTCGATGAAAGCGCTTCTGGAGACGGGCGTCCACTTCGGGCATCGCGCCAAGAAGTGGGACCCGCGCATGAAGCCGTACATCTTCACTGAGCGCAACGGCATCCACATCCTCGATCTGCAGCAGACGCTCATTAACCTGGAAGAAGCCTACGAGCGCGTCAAAGAGACGGTTGCGGCGGGCAACAAGATTCTGTTCGTTGGCACAAAGCGCCAAGCGCAGGAGACCATTCAGCAGGAAGCTGAGCGCTGCGGCATGCCCTACGTCAATCAGCGCTGGCTAGGCGGCACCCTGACCAATTGGCGCACTATCAAGGCGCGCATCGACCAGCTCAAGCGCTTTGAGGAAGAGATGGAGCGCGGCGTGGTTGGCTTTTTGACCAAGAAAGAGCTGCTGCGTCGCCAACGCATGGTCGAGAAGCTACGGGTGCGCCTTGGCGGCTTGCGCCACATGACGCGCCTGCCGAGCATGCTTTATGTAGTAGACGTGCGCCGTGAGCACACTGCCGTCAAGGAAGCCAACATCCTCGGCATTCCTATCATCGCGCTCGTGGATACCAACTGCGACCCTGAGCCGATTGATTACGTGATCCCTGCCAATGATGATGCCATTCGCGCCATCAAGCTGCTCACAAGTAAGATTGCCGATGCCGTGCTTGAAGGGCTTGCCATTGGCGGCAAAGTTGCGGACGAAGAGCTGGAGCCGAGCATGGCTGCCTTCGAGCCTGAGGATGACAGCCTGGATGACCTGGATAACCAAACCTTCCTAGGCGCCTCGACCATAGCACGGCTCGATAGCCTCAGCTTTGAGGATGAGGACGAAAACTAAGGAGTGACATCTGTGGCTGAAGTAAGTGCACAAATGGTCAAGCAGCTGCGCGAGATGACGGGCGCCGGCTTCAACGAGTGCCGCACTGCGCTCGCTGAGAGCGCAGGCGACTTGACCAAGGCGGTTGAGTATCTGCGCAAGAAAGGCGCCGCAACTGCGGCTAAGAAGTCTGGGCGCGTGGCCAACGACGGCATCGTGCAGACCTATATGCATCACAACGGGCGGCTCGGCGTGATCGTTGAAGTCAACAGCGAGACGGACTTCGTGGCACGCAATGAGCAGTTCCGTCAATTTGCCAAGGATTTGGCATTGCACATCGCTAACGCGGCGCCGCGCTACATCCGCCGCGAGGACATACCGCAAGAGATCATCGAGAAAGAGCGCCGCATTCAGCTTGAGCGCACTCTGGCCGAAGGCAAAAGCGAGGCTGTAGCCGCCAAGATCGTCGATGGGCGCATGAACAAGTGGTACGAAGAGATCGTGCTGATGGAACAGCCCTGGTTCTTCGACGATTCCAAGAAGGTCTCTGAGGTGCTGACGGATTTGATCGCCGAGATCAAGGAGAACATCGTGGTGCGGCGCTTCGCGCGCTTTGAGCTTGGCGAAGGTGTGGCTGATGAAGCTGCTGAATGAGCGCAGCACTGCGTTCATATAGCTAGGCTTGCTGAGGGATCAGGTCGCTTACCTGATCCTTTTTTTGCCCTTCTAGAAGGTAGAGAGCGTAGGTTGCATATGCAGAATTCGAATGAAGTGCCGCGCTACAAGCGCATCTTGCTCAAGCTGAGCGGCGAGGCGCTCAGCAGCGCCAGCGGCACGGGCATCGATCCCGATCAGGTAGCGTTCATGGCACGGCGCGTTAAGGCCGTCCATGAGCTTGGCGTGCAGGTCGGCGTTGTGATCGGCGCAGGCAACTTGTGGCGCGGCAAAATCGGCGTTGAGCGCGGCATGGATCAATCCACTGCTGACTACATGGGCATGATCGCCACGGTCATGAACGCCTTGGCGCTGCAAGACGCGCTGCAGCGCGAAGGCATCGTCACGCGCGTGCAGAGCGCCATTGAGATGAACAAAGTCGCCGAGCCGTACATTCGCTTGCGCGCTATCCGCCATCTGGAGAAAGGGCGCGTGGTGATCATCAGCGGCGGCACGGGCAATCCGTACTTCACCACAGATACAGCCGCTGCGCTGCGCGCTATGGAAATCGGCGCTGAGCTGCTCATCAAAGCCACCAAAGTCGACGGCGTTTACGATAGCGATCCTAAAAAGAATCCCAATGCGCGCCGCTACGATAGGCTGACCTACCAAGAAGCAATCGTCAAGCGCCTTGAAGTGATGGACATGACTGCCTTCACGCTGTGCATGGACAACAACTTGCCGATCTTGGTCTTGGACTTCTGGCAGGAAGGCATGCTGGAAGCCGCTGTGATGGGCAAGGCCGTCGGCACTTTAGTGACGGCTTGAGTGCGCTGACTGATGCCTCACAGCGGCGCGCAAGATAGTGCGTTCAGCTCTGCACGGCCTCAAGGGCGCGTTTGGCGCTCTCCTGCGGGCTGACAGGATTCTGCACGTCTATAATCACGCCATGCTCATCAATCACAAAGTGGCTGCGCAGCGTGCCTGTGAAGGTTAAGCCATCAGGGTAGGTTTTGGTGCCGTAGCTCTCCCAGGCTTTGGATAGGCTGAAGTCGCTATCTACCAGCAGATGAAAGGGTAGATTCAGCGCCTCGCGGAATTTGCGATGACTCTCGACATCATCAGGGCTGACGCCAAGGATGATGGCATTGGCGGCCTCGAACTGCGCATAGTGATCGCGGAAAGCGCAGGCTTGCATCTCACAGCCGCTGGTGAAATCTTTCGGATAGAAGTACAGCACCACTTTCTTGCCACGAAAGTCTGAGAGCCTGATGGTCTTGCCTTCATCGGTCAGCGCTTCGAAATCAGGTGCCAATTCACCACGAGCAGGCATGTTCACTTCTCCTGAGCAGTAGAAATTCCACCTTGAATCCTAGTGTGCCTTGCCCAACTTGCCAAGTTGGGCTCAAAAGGCGCGCTGCTGGCTAGGGCTGAGCGCGCAGAAAGGCAATGGCTTGACTCAATATTCTCTCAAAAGCGCGTGCTGCTGGCTGAATGCGCTAGACTCTGCAAAACTCAAGCCGACTCACAAAGGATTGCTTTCCAATGGCTGTGATTGTGATCGTTGAAGACAATGCGCAAAGCGGACGCTTGGCCGCCAAGCTGCTCAACAACGCCGGTCATCGCGCTATCCTGACCGAGACGGGCGAAGATGGCTTGACCACGATCTTCGAAGTGCAGCCCGATCTGGTGCTGATCGATCTCGGCTTGCCTGATATTGATGGGCAGACAGTCATCGCGCTCTTGCAGCAGCAGCCTGGGCTTGCCAAGACGCGCCTGATCGCCTTCACAGCGTGGCCCGAGGCGACCGCTCACAGCATGGCGCGCGCTTATGGCTGCCAGGGCGTGATCATCAAGCCGATTGACACGCGCCAATTTGTAACCCAAGTCGAAGCCTTCCTTCAGCCAAAAGAGCCCGTTGCTCAGCCGCCTGACCACGGCGGAACCTCAGGATCAAGGCATGACCATACAACCGACTAAACTGCCCTCGAGCAAAGCTGTAGCCGTCTTGGCTAGCCAATATTCGTTCGATCAGCTCGCCGATATCTACAACCAAGCGCGCGTAGATTACATTGTGCCGATGCCGATGAACGGCAAGCGCATGGCTGAATACGTGCGCGATTACGACGTCGACCTGAACGCTTCAGCAGTCGCTGTGAACAGCGAAAATCTAGAGCTTGGCGTCTGTATGCTCGGCGTGCGCGCCGATCGCGCCTGGATCACGCGCTTGGGCGTCATCCCTGAGCGGCGCGGCAAGCATATTGGCCAATTCCTGACTGAGCTCATGCTGGAGAACGCGCGCGCTATAGGCGCACGGCGCGTCCAGCTAGAAGTCATTCGCGGCAATGAGCCTGCCACGCGCCTGTTCTATAAACTCGGCTTCGAGCCTATCCGCGATTTGATGGTCGTGCGCCGTCCGCCGCTTGAGCTGGATGAAGCGCTGAATGTGCCAAAGGCTGAGGTTGAAGTGCTCGATAGCGCGCAGATCGCTGCCTTGCTGCGCCAATATGAGCAGACTCAGGCTGCAGCCTGGACGGAAGAAGCAGCCTCGTTGCGCAACTCGGGCAATCTGCGCGGCTTGCGCGCCACTTTGCCGCACGGCGAAAGCGGCTGGCTGATCTTCCAGCGGCTGCCGTTTCAGCTGACGCATTTGATCTTCGGCGGCGCCATGAGCGCACCTGTGCTGCAGGCCTTGCTCTACACCTTGCACAAAACGCACAGCGCCCAAGATACAAAAGTCGAGAATTTGCCGACCGATCATCCTGCTTGGCAGGTCATGCAGCATTTCGGCTACTTTGAGGCCTTTCAGCGCATTGAGATGTACCTTTATCTCTAGCTCAGCGCTATACTCATCAGGCGTCATGGCTAATCAGTACGGAGGGATCGCTGATGAGCGAATCTCGCGAGACTTATCACGTTGAAGTGGCAGGCGTTGCCCGCGATTTGCCGCTTTTTGAGGTCGCCAAAGGGGTGCGCATCGCCATTGTGAACATCCTCGGCGATGTCGAGCTGGTCAAGAAGGCGGCGCGCGAACTTGCCCTCAAGGTGGCCGATCGCAACCCTGAAGTCTTAGTGACGGCTGAGACCAAGAGCATCCCGCTCGTCTATGAGCTCTCTGCCATCATGGACTTGCCCTACGTAGTGCTGCGCAAAGCCTATAAGCCCTACATGGGCAACGCCCTCGAGTCAGAGACGCTCTCGATCACCACAGGCGCGCCGCAAAAGCTCTATCTTGACGAGAAAGATCGCAAGCTGCTCCAAGGGCGGTATGTGGCGATCGTGGATGACGTGATCAGCACGGGCAGCACCCTGCAAGGCATTCGCCTGATTGTGGAAAAAGCAGGCGGGCACGTTGTGGCGCAAGCGGCGATCTTCACTGAAGGCGACCGCGCTAAGTGGACTGACGTGATCGCGCTCGGCCACTTGCCGATCTTCATCAGCCAAGATGGCGACCATGCTTGATCGCGCTGTGCTGGCTTGCTATGCGCACCCTGATGATGAGCAAGGCGTATCAGGCTTCTTGCACCGCTGCGTGCAGCAGGGCGCGCGCGTCGGCATCTTGTGCGCCACACGCGGCGAGGTCGGCGAGATCGCCGATCCGTCTCTAGCCACGCCCGAGACACTCGGCGCAGTCCGTGAACAAGAATTGCGCCGAGCTGCAGCTGTGATCGGCGTCCAGGACGTTTTCTTTCTCGATTACCGCGACTCAGGTATGGCAGGCAGCCCTGAGAACGCCGATCCACGCGCTTTCATCAACGCCGATCCACATGAAGCAGTCGGGCGCATTGTGAAAGTCATCCGCGCCTTCAAACCGACCTTGCTGATCACTTTTGATGAGAGCGGTATCTACGGTCATCCCGATCATGTAGCTATCTCGCGCTGGACGACACGAGCCTTCTACGCTGCAGGCGATCCGAGCTGCTATCCCGAGCTGGGCGAGCCCTTTGCGCCTGCGCGCCTGTACTACGCTTCCTTGCGTCGCGATCGGCTCAAGCAGTTTGCCGCGTTCTTGGCGCAAAACGGGATTGCATCGCCTCTTGGCGAGATTGACCTTGACCAAATGGGCTTAGCGGCCGATCAGATCACGCACACGGTCTATGTGCCAGAATACGCCGATTTGAAGCGACGCTCTGTGGAAGAACATCGCACGCAACTTCTGCCGAACTCACCTTTGAGCGTCCTTGGCGATGAGATGTGGCGCATCTTCCGCAGTGTGGAGTATTTTGCATTAGTGGCAGGCACGCCTGTGCCTGAAGGCGCGCCTGAGGACGATCTGTTCGCAGGCTTGTAGCTCAGGGCAAGTTTGCCAACTGCTCGCGCGCTGCATCGCTGCCAAGCTCAGCCGCGCGCTGCAAGTCCTCGCGCGCCACAGCAGGGTTGCCGCCATCGCGGAACAGGATGCCGCGCCAGAAATAGTAATCGGCGCGCTCGCTGTTCAGCTCGATAGCGCGTGTGTAGTCGCTCAGCGCCACATCCAGCAAGCCTTTGCTGTGGTAAGCGCGCCCACGCCCGAAGTAATATTCCGCCACTCTGCCTGCCAGCTCAATGGCGCGGGTGTGATCGGCAATGGCGCGATCAAAATCACCTAGCGCCGTGTAGGCCATACCACGCCAATGATAATAATCGCCGATGTTCGGATTCAAGCGGATGGCTTGGTTGTAATCGGCAATAGCTGCTTGTTGATCCTGCTCGAAGGCGTAAGCGGCGCCACGCCAGAAGTAATAGTCGGCAACTTCAGGATTCAATTCGATGGCGCGCGTGTAAGCCTGCAGTGCGGCCGCGTGATTGTCCGTCCACGAGTGAGCACGTCCGCGCCAATGGATGTACTCGGCATTCTCAGGCGCCAGCGAGACCGCTGTGTTGAAGTCCAGCAAGGCGAGCGCCGTATTCTGATCGAAATTCAGGACGCCGCGCTGGAAATAGGCTTCAGCCAGCGTCGGATCGCGCTCGATAGCCGCTGTGAAATCGGCGAGCGCCTCGTCGCGCCTGCCACGAGCGCTATGCGCCATGCCACGCGCTAAGAAGTCTTTGGCGCTCTGCGGCACAACCGTGAAGATCGCCTCAGCGTCACTCGGAGTAGGCGAACTCTGCACAGCTGTCGGCACTTCAGGCGTGTCAGTTGCAGGCGCCTGAGCGCTGACCTGGCAGCTGCCTAAGCACAGCGCCAGGAAGCAGACTAGCAAGTGGCGGAAACTCACTTCAGGTGCTCCTGCGCCAAAAGAATGGCGCTGATGGTCTTTGCATCGGCGATCTCGCCGCGCCTGATGCAGGCTAGCACTTCGTTCATGGGCAGGCGGACTACTTCCAGGAACTCATCGTCGTCGGCATCAAGGCGCGAAGGCACTAGGTCGCTGGCCAGATACAGATGGATGTACTCGGTAGTATAGCCGGGCGCCACAAAAACGCCGCCGATCTTCTGTAGCTTGTTCGGGCGATAACCGATCTCTTCTTGCAGTTCGCGCACAGCACAGACATCAGGCGATTCGCCGATCTCAAGCGTGCCAGCAGGAATTTCCAGCAGGGTGCGCCCGGCCGCGTAGCGATACTGCCGCACCAAGACGATGCGCTGCTCTGAGTCGAGCGGCACAATGGCAACAGCGCCGCTATGCCGCACAATTTCACGGCGCGTTGTGCTGCCATCAGGCAATTTGACGGTATCTACATACAAGTGGACGACTTTGCCGTCGTAGATCAGCTGGCTATGCAGCTGCTCTTCGCTCAAGCGTGTGTTTGGGTCGTCGGCTTGGCTCATTGGCTAGATGCTCCTATGGTAGGCATTTAAGGGCAGCGAGGGCGGTTCTGCGCCGCCCTCGCTCAGGCTGTTTCAGGGCGCGCGAGCGAGCAAGCTTATGGAATGTACAAGCGCTGCCCGGCGTAGATCAGGTTGACATTCCGAATACGGTTGATCTCGGCAAGGCGGCTGACCGTAGTGCCGAAGCGCAGCGAGATACGGAACAGGTTATCGCCACGCTGCACGACGTACTCGCGCAGGCCGCCCACAACGGGCATCTCGGTAGGCGGGATGGCAGGCGGCGGCGGCGCGAACTCAATGGCACAGTTCGGGATCAGCAAGCGCTGGCCGACGCTGATCAAGTCCACGTTCAGGATGCCGTTAGCGCGTGCGATGGCGCGCACGGTCGTCCCGAAGCGCAGCGCAATGCGAATCAGGCGGTCGCCTGGCACCACAGTGTAGAAGCAACGGTCATCCAAAATGCCGCCTGCGCCGTCGCCAGCTACGCCAACAGGCGTTCCTAGAGGCGGGATCGCCGTCACAGGGATAGGCGTGAACACGGCAGGCGGCGGCGCTGCAACGGTGCCGAGCGCCGCACTCGTGGCTGTGGCATTAGCAGCAGCCGTTGCCGTGACAATAGCGATGATCTGCGTCGCCTGGGCATCGAGCGTCGCCTGAGTCTCAGGCGTTGGGAAGACCTGCGCCACTTCAGTCGGCGGCGGCAGGGTCGGGATGAAGAGCGTCGGCGAAGGTTCAAGCGGCAACGGCGTAGCGGTCGGCGATGCCGTTGCCGTAGGCAGGTCAGTCGGCGTAGGCGCCTCAGTCAGGACGAGCGGCAAGGTGAAAGGCGTCTCAGTCGCGCTTGGCGGCAGGGTCGGGATGAAGAGCGTCGGCAACGGCGTTTCAGTGGGCGTAGCCGAAGGCGTTTCAGTGAAAGTCGCTGTTGCAGTCGGCGTCTGTGTGAAAGTTGGCGTTGCAGTCGGCGTCTCTGTGGGCGAG
Source organism: Chloroflexota bacterium (assembly GCA_003695215.1). Classification (GTDB taxonomy): domain Bacteria; phylum Chloroflexota; class Anaerolineae; order Aggregatilineales; family UBA2796; genus CP2-2F. Next base: position 10,522 of record RFIM01000028.1, on the reverse strand, counting down.
GGCGTGAAAGTTGCCAAGAGGAAGATTTCAGTTGGCGTTGGCGTGTCGCTAGGCGTGCGTGTGAACGTCGGTTGTTGCGGCAAGGTCGCTGTTGGCGGGAATAACTCTGAGGTGGCAGGCGGCGGCTCCACACTCTGAGTCGGCTCGGCCGCCACAGCTATCTCTTCCGTTGGGACGAAGATCGGATTGGTGATATTGCTGACTTCAGTTGGTTGCAAAGCGGAGCCAATCGGCTGAAAGCAGCCGCTGAGCGTGAGCGCTAAGCCGACCAACAAAGCGGCGGATATCAGGTGTTGAAATGCAGAATGCCGCATAAATGCCTCCTGTGCACGTGCGCCACATCGGCTCGGCCTCTAAACCGAGCATCACAGCCGCCATAAGTCTATCACTGCTCGGCGAAGCAGGCAACCTGCATGCAGGCTGTGATTTTGATCGGCGCGCTCAAGGCTGCACGCTTTGATCCCACGCTGCGGCCAGGAAGCGCTGAATCTCAACCAGATAGCCTGCAGGATCGCGCAAGAAACAGTGGTAGATTCCGTAAGTGGCGTTGTGTTGTGGCGGCTGTTCAAAGTGGATGCCTTGCGCGCTCAGATAGGCGTGCCAGGCATCGACCTCATGGCTCACCAGCGTGATGATGATGCCGTGCTTAGGCGAGTCATCCACGCCTGGCCGCTGGCACAGGCCGATGTAGCTCTGCTGTGCGACGCGATAGATGCGACAAGTGCCTTGATCGAGCGCAAGTGGCAAGCCAAGCAGCTCGCCATAGAAATGTGCCGCTGCTTCAAGATTCGGCACGTACAAAAAGGTGATCTGCTCAGCAAGGGCAGGGCGATTCATTGTAAATTCTCCGCGACTCGGTCAGCTGCGCCTGGACTATAGCACATCGTTGCCTAGAGCGCCTTTGTGCAGCCCGTTAAACTGAACTTAAATGCCTGTTAACTCAAATTCTGATAAAACCTGCCATACTTGCCAGTATGGCAGCAGAGATTGCGCTAAATGCGCAGAAGGCAGGGCATGTGGGAACACGCACAGGCTTGCTAGGCTTTCTAGAGAGGCTCTTGGGCAGGCGCCAACGCTCAGCAGCCGATCTGGCACGCCTGACCGGACAATATCAGTCGCCGCTTGGCGATTTGCCAATCTCTGTCACTGATTTGGCGCTGCGCCTGGCAGGGCAGGCCGATGCACAAGCGCTTTTGCATCAAGCCGCTGAGTGGCTGATCGAGCGCTCAGGCGTCGCCTGTGTGGTTATCTACCTGCACGAGATGGCTGCAAATCGGCTTGCCAGGCCGATCTGCGTCGGCGTTCAGTTGACGGACCTGCCTGAGACGATCAAGCTCGGCTATTCGATCTATGGCGAAGTAGCTTTAGGGCGCCGCCACTACTACATCGAGTCTGTGGCGCGCGAGAAGCGCCTGGCGCCTGTTCCACCTGAGACTCAGAGCGCTTACATCTTGCCGCTCCTGCACGAGAATCAGCTTTTGGGCGTGCTAGGGCTGTACGCAGTGCGCCCGTTGGCGCTCTCAGAGCCATCGCGTGCCGCTATCGATCGCGTGGCGACGCTGATCGGCGCCTTGCTCTCAACAGCGTATCGCCTCAGTGAAAGTCAGCAGGCGATCGCGCGCTTTGATCGCTTCCAGCGCTTAGCCCAAGACTTGACAGCGCGACTCTCGAGCCAAGAGCTGCTGCAGCGCATTGTGGAAGCGGCGCGCGCGATTCTCGACGCGCAAATGAGCATCCTGCTGGACGTGAACTTCGAGAGCGGCGAGCTGCGCCCAGTGGCTTGGTCAGGCATAGATCGCGAGACGGCGCTGCTGATCCGCTCGCGCCTGAAAGAAGATCTGAAAGGATTGGTCGCTTGGGCGCGCTTGCCAGCGCGCACGCCCGATATACGCACTGATCAGCGCACCTCGCTGGCAACGCAAGCTATCGTGGCAGGCATGGTCTCGGAGCTAGCCGTGCCTGTGCTTTACTACGATGAACTGTACGGCATTTTAGCTGTCCAGACTAGCACTTACCGCAATTTTACGGATGAAGAGGTCGATTTGCTCCAGTCCTTAGCGGCGCATGCGGGCATCGCTTTGCGCAACGCGCGCCTATTCGAGGCGCTGGAGCAGCGCAACAGCGAGCTGCAGAAGGCGAACGCGGCGCTGGAGATCGCGCGCCAACAAGCCGAGAATGCCCGCGCCGCAGCCGTCCAAGCCAACCGCCTGAAGACCGAGTTCATCAACAACATGAGTCACGAACTGCGCACGCCGCTCAACGCTGTGATCAACTTCACGCGCTTAGTTATGGATGGCCATGCCGGCGCCGTGACCGAGCAGCAGCGCAATTATCTGAATTACGTGCATGAAGGCGGCCAACATCTGCTCGGCTTGATCAACGACATCCTTGATCTCGCCAAAATCGAGGCGGGTAAGATGGAACTACGCCGCGAGCCGACGCCTTTAGTGCCGCTGCTCAAAGGCGTGATGTCCACGCTGATCGGCTTGACCAAAGATAAAGGCCTGGCGCTGCATCGTGAGTTTGAGGATAACTTGCCGACACTCAACATTGACGGACGGCGCATCAGGCAGGTGCTGCTCAACCTGATCAGCAATGCCGCCAAGTTCACTGCGCAAGGCAGCATCACCTTGCGCGCCGTACAGCAGGGCGATCAGGTCATCATCTCAGTGCGCGATACAGGCGTTGGCATCAAGCCTGAGGACTTGCCGAAAGTTTTCGAAGAATTCGAGCAGATCGATAACGCCCTGCAGGAAACTGCTAGTGGCACTGGCCTGGGCATGCCGATCAGTCGACGCTTGGTGCAGCTACATGGCGGCGAGATGTGGATCGAGAGCCAGCTCGGTGTTGGCACCACTGTCTCGTTCAGCCTGCCCGTGGGCTGAGCTGTGTGGCAGAGGCGCGCGAGCATGTCTGATCCTAAAGCCGAGACGACTGTGTTGCTGGTGGAAGATGAGCCGTTGAACACCACGCTGACTGTGGCGATGCTCAACCTGATTGGCATTCAGCGCGTGCATGCCTTTGCCTCTTGGAAGCAACTCAAGGCTTGCCTGGATGCCTTGCCGCCCATTCATCTGGTCTTGCTAGACCTGCGGCTGCCTGACAACCAAGATGGCTACTACATCCTCAGGCAGCTGCGCGCCGATCCGCGCTTCGCCGAGACGCCCATCGCTGCCATGACCGCGCAGGTCATGCCCGAGGATGTGAAGCGCGCCGAGGAGGCAGGCTTCGACGGCTTTTTGGCCAAGCCGCTCAATTTCGATCGCTTTCCGTACTGCATTCAACGCTTGCTGGCAGGCGAACGAGTCTGGGAATCGCACTAGGAGCTACTGCAATGAACGATTTGATCGTAAAGCACTTGGGAAGACCGCAGAGAGCGCCAATCATGACCGATCAGCCTGGTGAACCGCGTACCTATGAGCATCGCGCCTTGCTTTTGGACGATGATGACGCCAATCGCATGTTGTTGAGCATCGCCTTCGATATGGCGCAACTGCCCTTTTGCGAAGCGCATAATGGCGAGCAAGCGCTGCGCCTATGCGCAGCCAATCGCTTCGCTTTTGCCTTCTTGGATATCGATCTGCCCGATATCAGCGGCCTTGAAGTGGCGCAGCGCATCCGTGCACAGGATCAAGGCATCGCGCTGATCATGTGCAGCGCCAATGACGATCCGCTGACTGTGGCCCAAGCGGTCGCTGTGGATTGCGACCTGTTTTTTGTCAAGCCCTTCCAGCTCGATGTGCTCTTGAACACGATCAAGCGGCTAGATCGTGCCGCGCTGCGCGCCAATCCACGCATCTTGATCGTGGATAACACACAGCGTCCGCGCTGGGAAGATCGCCTGAGCAGTGCGCCGAGCGCTTGAGCGTAGCCTGAGCGCCTAGCCAGCAGCGCTTGGATCAGCCGAGCATAGGCTATACTATGCCTATTCAATTCGAGTAGGCGATAGCAAAGGATGACGGCAGTGAAAAGACGTTGGCTAGTGCGCTTGCTGTTGGCTGCAGTTGGCGTCGCGCTCTTGGCGAGCGCAATCGGTATCTTTATTTTTCAACGCTTGAATGTCGTTGATCAGGATCGTGTCATCCGCTACCTGCCGTTTCTCTCGCCCTTGCGCGCCACAGAGATTCCTTTCCGCATCCCAACGCCTGTAGCCACAGCTTCGCTGGACTTCTCGAGCCTGCTGACGCCTGATGCGCCAACTGCCACACCGACAGCGACGCCGCTCAGCGCCATTGTGCCCATCGCCTTTCAGGCCACGCCGACGCCTGTGCTGGCCTGGACGCCGCTGCCGAGCAGCTATCGCCTGCAAGGCGCGCAGTGGGAGCCACAAAAGTTCAATAACTGCGGGCCCGCTAATCTAGTGCAGGCGATGCGCTTCTACGGCTGGAACGATCCACAAGATAGTGTGGCAGGTGCCCTAAAGCCAAGCCCGCCCGATAAAAATGTCAGCCCACAAGAGCTGGCGGATTACGTCAACAGCCGCACTAACGGTTACCTACGCGCCATTGTGCGCACAGGCGGCGATATGCGGCTCGTCCGCCAGCTGGTAGCCAATAAATTCGTAGTCTTGCTGGAGACAGGCTTCTACGATCCCGATAATCCGCAACAAGGCTGGATCGGCCACTATCTGACCATCATTGGCTACGACGACAATCTCGGCAGGCTCTACAAGCTAGATACCTACAAGGGCGAGACCAATGAGCGTTACGAGGTGCTGGATGAGCTGTGGAGCCACTTCAATCGCATCTACATCGTGGTCTATCAAACATCGCGCGAGCGCGAGCTGATGGGCATTCTGGGCGACCATTGGAATGAAGACTACAATCGGCGCTATACGCTCGACCGAGCGCGCGAGGCAGCGGCGCTACAGCCCAACAATCCCTTCGCCTGGTTCAACTTGGGCAGCAGCTTCACAGCGCTAGGGCGCTACCTGGAGGCGGCACTCGCCTTCGATCGTGCCTTCAGCCTACCTGAGGCGATTCCGTTCCGCATGCTGTGGTACCAATTCACGCCATTTGAGGCGTACTATCGCAGCGGCAACTATCAGCAGGTCATCACACTGGCCGAGTTGGTCATTGAGAGCGCCAAAGGCGCTGTGGAAGAGGCCTTCTACTATCGCGGTATCGCCAAAGCGGCGCTAGGCTTGTGGCAAGAGGCTTATGCCGATCTAGACGCCGCTGTGCGGTTCAATCCGAACCACTCAGCGGCGGTGCACGCCCTGAACTTAGTGCGCGGCGGGCAAGTGCCCTGAGTCAGGCCTCTAGGGCCGCGTCCAGCTCGAATTCATCCACGCCGCCTAAGGCGCGCGAGATGATGCAATTCTTCATGGCGTCCTCAGCCACCTTTTGGAAGGTCTCAAGGCTCAGGCCGTCGCCTTTGGCGCGTGTGATCAGCTTGATCTTAGTGATCTTGCGGCCGCCTTCCACTTGGCTCAGCACGCAGACAGCCGTTGTAGTCACGCGGACGTTTTGAATCTCATGGCGACCGAGCACAGCGGCAATGTTCATAGTGAAGCAGCCTGCCTCAGCCGCGGCGATCAGCTCTTCAGGGTTGGTGCCAGGCGCTTGCTCAAAGCGCGTGACAAAAGTGTAGGGCGTGTTGTTCAGCGTGCCGCTCTGCGTGCTGAGATGGCCTGTGCCTTCGCGGAGCGTGCCATGCCAAGTGGCAGTGGCGCTGCGTTCGATATCGCTCATGTCGTCTCTCTCCCGTCTTGAGAAGCCAGTCTGCACTGATTATCGCCTGAAGTGCGCACTTTTGCCAAACACAGGCTGAGCGCGGCATAATCTCAGGCTGAGCAGACTTGAAGCGAGGGCCACTGATGACGCAATGGCGCGTGGAGCTGCATAGCCATACGCTTTATTCGCTGGATAGCTTGACCGGCTTTGAAGCCTTTTTGCGCGCCTGCGAGCGGCGCAAATTGGACAAGGTCGCGGTTACGGATCACAATACGGCCGAAGGCGCCTTGCAGTTGGCGCGCCTAGCGCCCGAGCGCATCATCGTTGGCGAAGAGATCATGACGACGCAAGGCGAGCTCTTGGCGTACTTCGTCCAAGAGAGTGTGCCGCCTTTTCTCTCGCCTGAAGCGACCATCGAACGCTTGCGGCAACAAGGCGCCTTCATCAGCGTCTCACATCCTTTCGATCGCTTGCGCAAGGGCGCTTGGGCTGAGCCGAATTTGGTGCGCATCCTGCCGCTAGTGGATGCTATCGAAGGCTTCAATGCGCGCTGCTTGTTCGCCGAAGATAACGCCAAGGCGCTGGCCTTCGCACGGGCGCGGCACAAGTTGTGCACAGTCGGCTCGGATGCGCACCTGCCCTACGAGCTTGGGCGCGCCTTGCTAGAGATGCCGCCATTTGAGGATGCCGAGTCCTTCAGGCGTGCTTTGAGCCACGCAGTGCCGCGCACGCGCCTGAGCGCCTTCTGGGTACATTTCTACAGCAAATATGCCAAGTGGCTGCGCAAGGCAGGCCTGGCCAAACTGCCCGATTCCGTGCTTTACTCATGAGCCTTGCCCAAACTTGCCTGAGCGCGCTTTTTGCGCATAATCTAGGTTATCCCATCAGAATTGACTATTGTTAGGCTAAAAAGTTTGCCAAGGAGTTTGAGCAATGACCGACGCCGCACAGCCCGCTGCCAATACTGCAGAGCTTTACATGCCTGCGCCTGAAGTGATCGCGCGAGCGATCGTCAAGGACTACGACGCGCTCTATCGCCGCGCTGCCGAAGACCCAGAAGGCTTCTGGGCAGAGCAAGCCGAGACCCTCGAGTGGTACAAACGCTGGGATAAAGTGCTGGAGACATCGCGTGCGCCGTTTTACCAATGGTTCGTGGGCGGCCAGATCAACATTGCGCACAACGCCTTGGATCGGCACGTGAAGACGTGGCGCAAGAATAAGTTGGCGCTGATCTGGGAAGGCGAGCCAGGCGATCAACGCACTTACAGCTATTACCGCCTCTGGCAAGAGGTGAACAAATTCGGCAACGTCCTGCGCTCTTTAGGCGTGCGCAAAGGCGACCGAGTCACTATTTACATGGGGCGCGTGCCGGAGCTAGTGATCGCTATGCTGGCCTGCGCCAAGATCGGCGCTGTGCATAGCGTCGTCTATGGCGGCTTCTCGGAGCAGGCGCTGGCCGATCGCATCGACGACGCGCAGAGCCGCGTTTTGATCACGCAAGATGGCGCTTGGCTGCGCGGCCAGATCGTGGAGCTGAAGAAGATCGCCGACGAGGCTGTGCGGCGCTCGCCTGTGGTGGAGCACGTGGTCGTGCTCAAGCGCACAGGCCATGAGATTCCTATGGAGCCCGATCGCGACTACTGGTGGCACGACTTGATGACGTTGCCCATTGCCAGCACCAAGTGTGAGACTGAAGTGATGGATGCTGAAGACCCGCTCTTCATCCTCTACACCAGCGGCACCACAGGCAAGCCGAAGGGCATCTTACACACGCACGGCGGCTACGCAGTTTACGTCAGCACGACCCTGCGCAATGTTTTTGACCTGCAGGATGAGGATCGTTGGTGGTGTGCCGCTGATCCAGGCTGGATCACTGGCCATAGCTATATCGTCTATGCGCCGACTATCCTCGGCGCCACAAGCTTCATGTACGAAGGCGCGCCGACGCATCCGTATCCGAATCGCTGGTGGAAGCTGGTCGAGTACTACGGTATCACAGTCATGTATACAGCGCCGACGGCTATTCGCGGCCTGATGCGCTTTGGCTCGGCCTGGCCTAATCGCCATGATCTCTCTTCGTTGCGGCTGCTCGGCTCAGTCGGCGAGCCGATCAATCCTGAGGCCTGGAAGTGGTTTTATGAGGTGATCGGCAAGAAGCGCTGCCCGATCATGGATACCTGGTGGCAAACTGAGACAGGCGGCTTCATGATCGCGCCGCTGCCAATCACGCCGCTCAAGCCTGGCAGCGCCACACGACCGCTGCCAGGAATCATCGCCGACGTCGTGGATGAAGAAGGCAACAGCGTGCCAGCTGGTCAAGATGGCTTGTTGGTCATCAAGAAGCCGTGGCCTGGCATGCTGCGCACTGTCTACGGCGATCCTGATCGCTACATTCGCCAGTATTGGAGCAAATTTGCCAAGCAAGGCTGGTACTTGACAGGCGATTCGGCGCGCAAGGACGAAGATGGCTACATCTGGATCATCGGGCGCATTGATGATGTGATCAAGGTCAGCGGCTATCGGCTGGGCACAGCTGAGGTCGAGTCGGGCTTGGTCAGCCATCCAGCTGTGGCAGAGGCGGCTGCCATTGGCCTGCCTGACGAGCTGAAGGGCAACGTCATTCACGCCTACTGCATTCTGCGGCAAGGCTACGAGCCTTCGCCTGCCCTTGAGGAAGCGCTCAAGGATCACGTGCGCCATGAAGTCGGACCGATTGCCGTGCCTGCCAAGATCGAGTTCGTCAGCGCCTTGCCGAAGACGCGCAGCGGCAAGATCATGCGCCGCGTGCTCAAGGCGCGCGCGCTCGGCCAGCCAGAAGGCGATCTCAGCACGCTCGAGGAATGAACGCAGCTTGCCGTGCGCGTCTGCGCACGGCATTTCAGCGCTGCTCGGCGCGCTTGCCAAAAGCACAAGCGGCTGAGTCGCCATAAGGCTGATGGGCTGCGAAAATGGCGTGCCCGTGCGCAAGACTTGACTTTTCCGCACCTTCAGGTTCAACTTGAGAGCAGTTGCTAGTCCTCACCTGGCGTGAGCTTGCCTTGAAAGATCGCTATCATGCATCGTCTGTTGCTTTTGTTGAGCCTTCTAGCCATGCTAGGCGGGCCGATGAACTTTGCACAGGCTCAGGATGAGCTGGAGCAGCGCGTTGAAGCCTTGCTGGCACAAATGCCGCTCGAAGTGCGCCTCGGGCAGCTGTTCATGGTCAGCTTCTTTGGCGAAGGGCTGAACGAAGCCAGCCGCCAGTTCATGCGCCAAATGATGCCTGGCGGCGTCGGCGTCTTCGCTTCCAACGGCGTCTCGCCTGCGGCTGTGACGCGCTCGACAAATGCCTGGCAGGCGCTCGCAGTTCAGATCGGCGCCAAAGTGCCGCTGCTGATCGCAACTGACCAAGAAGGCGGCACGGTTCAGCGTCTGAACGACGGCTTCACGTCATTCCCATGGGGAACGGCGCTGAGCGCCATGCCCTTTGAGCAGACTGCCCTAGTGGCGCGCATGACGGCCACTGAGCTGCGCGCTGTCGGCGTGAACATGAACTTTGCGCCTGTGGCTGACCTGTACCATCCTGAAGGGCGCTTCATGAGCAAGCGCGTCCTGGGCCATGATGCCAAGCGCGTCGGTGAAGCAGTGGCCGCTTATGTGCGCGCTCTGCAAGCGAGCGGCGTGATCGCCACGCTCAAGCACTTTCCAGGTCACGGCGCCGCAGCCGATTCGCACCTTGCACTGCCCACTGTGGCCCTTGACCGTCAGCAGCTTGAGCGCGAGCTACTGCCATTCCGCTATGGCATTGCCGCCGACGCCGAAGTGGTCATGGTAGCGCACTTAAGTGTGCCGAGCCTCGATCCGACGCCGAACTTGCCCGCTACGCTCTCAAAGCCAATCGTGAGCGGCTTGCTGCGCGGTGAGCTCGGCTTCAAAGGCGTGATCATCACTGACGCCATGGATATGGGCGGCATCCGCCAAGGCTTCACACCTGCCCAGGCAGCAGTGCGTGCTGTGCAGGCAGGCGTCGATATGCTGGCAACTGGCCCGAACCTGCCGCTTAGCGAGCAGCTGAGCATGAAGCGCGCGCTCCTAGAGGCTGTGCTCAGCGGCGCGATCCCGCGCGCGCAAATTGACGAATCGGTGCGCCGAATCCTGCGGCTGAAGGCCAAATACGGCTTGCTGACCTGGCAGGCGCTTGACGAGCTGAGTGCCGCTGAGCGCGTGCAGAGCGCTGCGCATCGGGCCGCCCTCGAATCGATTTACCTGCGCACTGTGACTGTGGTGCGCCCAGCGCCCGCTCTCCTGCCGCTCGATCCGCAACGGCTCAAGATCGGCCTGATCTATCCCGGTGTCTATAGCTCGCTGCCCAATGTCTGTGGCGTGTATGGCGCGCTGACGCGTCGCCTAGCCTACTCGCTCGTGCCAACTGAGGACGAGCTCGCCATTGCGCGCGAAATCAACGCGCAAGTGGACGTCGCCGTTGTTTTCAGTTTCAACATCGACGAATATCCACTGCAAGCGCGCCTTGTGAACACCTTCGCGCCACAAAAGACTGTCGTGGTCGCTTTGCAAAGTCCCTATGATGCCCTGCAGGGCATCCAGCCTGCAGGCTACGTGACGCTCTTCAATCCCTACCCTGAGGCCTTCCGCGCCGCTTGTGCGGTGCTGTATGGCGCCTTTCCATCTAAGGGCACATTCAGCTTGCCTTAGCGTCTGTTGAGAGCGCTGAGCGCCGCTTGCCGAGCCTGTGCCTTTGCGATAAGGTAAAGGCAGAGGCTCGTGATAATGCTCACTCGGTGGAAAAGTCGTCAATCTCTTACGTTCGACTCCGCTCATAGCCATCTCGATCGGCTCGATATCGGCGT
>RFIM01000251.1 GCA_003695215.1 Chloroflexota bacterium | reverse complement strand
TGCCAGCCGTCTTGGGCGCCCACTTGCTCGCGATCCACAGGGTTGACGGGCGGCATGTTGGCGAACAGGGCGGGTATCTCCAGCTGGGCCTTGTTGATCAGCACAGCCACAGGGTTCAGGTCAGTTGCGTGCGCCTCCAAACCGAGCCGACGGGCTTCCAGCGGAATGGCGCCGCCGCCTGCGAACGGGTCTAAAACGGGCGGCGGCGCGCCGTCAGTCGAGAGCTGGATCAGCTCGCGCGCCTGAGCGATGATACGCTCGTCGGTCGTGGCTTCCCATTCCACCAGGCGCGCGATGAAATCAAAGAGGCGCATGCGCGGCGTATCTTCGCGCGCGGCGTTTTCGCCCAGGGGCAATCGGCGGCAAGCCTCAACGAAATCAGGCGGCGCCTCAGGGTTATCGGGATCGTCCACGAGCGAGGCGAAGAGCACGGCGCGCGCTGCGGCGAGCGGTCGGCGCGCCCACCACACGTGCAAATTGTTGATATGCCCGAGATGTACGTTCTTCTCGTGGGCAGAGGCGTCGTTGATGGCATCGAGCGGCAGGGCGACTTCAATCAGCTTCTTGCGCGGCATGTCAAAAGCGCATCTCCTTCATGGCAACATGGCTAAAGTTTACGCGAAGTTAAATGGATTAGCAAATCCTTGTTTCTAACTTCAGCTGCGGCTCAATGCGGCGGCGCGCTGAACTTGAGCAGGTCGCTGAGTTTGAAAGTGACGCTGACAGCGGCGGGATCGGGCTCGCGGAAGGGATAGCCGCGCACATAGCGCAGCTGGGAGGCACGGCCATCAGCGACTTCAACCAGGGCCAGGATGAAACGCTCAGGGCTGTTCAGGGCGCAATAGAGTTCGTTGTAGGTCAGGGTGATTTCATCGGCGTTGGCGCGGCGGCCTTTGACTTCAATGAAGCGCAGGGAGTTATCGCGTCGGTCGAGGCTTTCGATATCGTAGCCGAGATTTTGGTCGCTGACATCGCGGGGTTCGTTGCCGAGGGCGATCTCAGCGTCGATGACGGCCTTGACGGCGATCTGCTCGACGACGCGGCGTTGCAGCAGGTCAGGCGGCGTCTGTTTGCCCAGCAGCAAGCCGATCGGGACGATCAGGGCATTGCTGACGATCACAGATGGCGCGGCTTCCAGCATGCGTTCTAGCTTAAGCTGCTCTTTGCGCTGTTCGAGGCGCGCTTCCAGCTCTTGGGCGCGCTTGTGGGCCTGCTCGCTATTGATGCGGGCGTTAGGCTTGCCTGCCTTCTCTTGGGCAGCCAGCTCAGCGGCGCGCCTATCCCAATACAGAATTTCGCCGATCAGGCGCTCATGCACGGCTCGCTCGACGCGGTCGAGATAAGCCAGGCGCTCTTTCCTGATGCGGTCGAGGTAAGTTCTGGAGAGCGTGCTGTTGGCATAATTTATGACGCGCTCTTTGAAGCCTTCGAAGTACTGGCCTGCTTGGGCGATCAGGCTTTGGAGCCGAGCCTGCTCGTCATCCTTGAGGGGTCGGTAGTCCAGGTGCGGTGCGCTGCCTGCCTCGCGGATTTGGCCTTGGCGGTCGATCTCAATGAAATGGACTTCGCGAGAGATGCAGCGCTGCTCGCCTTGCTTGTTCAGCAGGCCATCGCGGATAGCCAGCTCAAGGCAGAAGAGCAGGCGCGGTTCTTGGCTTGGGTCGGTTTCATCGATCAGGACGCAGCCTTGCTCGAGGAGGTGGCGTTCGCGCTCGAGGAACAGGCCGAGCGTGGCATCCAGGAGCGGGTGCCCAGGATGGATGAAGGTAGCTTTTGGCTTGTGTTCTACGTTGATGAGGGCTTTTTCAAAGCAGATGCGATCGTAGGCTTTGGTGATAGGCGGCAGGGCGCGGCTTTCAGCATAGCGGATGATCTCGCTTGGGACGCGATTGATGGTATAGCGACGCGGTTCGCGCTCGTAGACTTGGCCATTGAAGTAGCGGAAGGCTTGTATGAAGAAGGCTTTGACATAGAAGGGCTGCAGGCGGCGGGCGATGGCGCGTTCCATATCCTCGCGAATGCGCAAGACTTGGCTGGTATCCATGCTGGTGATGGCGAGCGAATTTTGCTGGAGCAATTTGCGCAGGTGCTCTGAGCTGACGAGGTTATCCACAGCTTCCTGCAGGCGGCAGCGCGTTTGGGGGTCATCGCCATAGCGCACGGCTTCGATGAGTAGTTCGCGCAGCGACCTTTCTTCAAAGAGCTTGCCAAGCACATCAAAGACTCGGCCATTGAGGGCGTTGCGCTCGGCTTCCAGCTTTTTGAGCAAGCGCTCATAGACGACGCTTTCGCGCGTATTCTTGGCCACCAGGTTCCACATGTGGCAGACTTCAGTTTGGCCGATGCGGTGAATGCGGCCGAAGCGCTGTTCCAGGCGGTTAGGGTTCCAGGGCAGGTCATAGTTGATCATCAAGTGGGCGCACTGCAAATTGATGCCTTCGCCGGCCGCGTCCGTGGCCAAGAGGATGACAGCGCTAGGATCGTTGCGGAAACGCTCTTCGGCCCTGCGGCGTTCTTGGCGGCTCAGGCTGCCATGAATGATCACAATTCCTTGGTCACGCCCGAACAGGGTATCGAGGCGTTCTTTGAGATAATTCAAGGTATCGCGATGCTCAGTGAAGATGACGAGCTTGCGCAGCGTGCCTTCTGCTGTGCGCATCTCGTCTGTGGTCTGCAGCAAGTGGCGCAATTCGTTCCACTTGCGGTCTTGGCCGCTAACGTACAATTCGCGAGCTTGTTCTTCGAGTTCTCTCAGGCGCGCGATTTCGGCCTCAAGCTCTTGGATATTGCGCGCGGCCGTGGCGTTACCGAGCAGTTCACTTTCAAGGCGTTCGCGCTCGGGCTCGGGCATATCATCGAGCTCGTCCAAATCTTCGGCGTTGAGGGCGTTTGATTTGTCGTCGACCTGGCGGGCATTTTGCAGGCGGCGCTGGAGGGATTTGCGGCGGCGCTGGAGAGAGAAGTAAATAGCCGCGGGCGAGGAGGCCAGTCGGCGTTGGAGGATGGTCAGGGCGAAGCCGATGCTGGTCTTGCGCTGGTTATCCAGCTGTTCGGCGCGGTTGAATTCCTGGCAGACGTAATCAGTGACGGCTTGATAGAGGGCGTTTTCTAGGCCCGAGAGCTCGTAACTGACGGTATAGGCTTTGCGCTCGGGGAAGAGGGGCGTGCCGTCAAAGCGCAGCAAGTTTTCCTTGAGCATGCGGCGCATCATGTCAGAGGCATCAGTGGGCTCGACGCCGTCACGGAAATGGTTTTCGAAGCGATCTTCATCCAGCAGCGCCATGAAGAGCTGGAAATCTGCTTCCTTGCCGTTGTGGGGCGTGGCTGTCATCAGCAGGAAGTGGCGGGTGATGCGCCCGAGTAGCTTGCCGAGCTTGTAGCGCTTAGTCTCTTTGATTTCGCCGCCGAAATAGGAGGCTGAGAGCTTGTGGGCTTCATCGCAGATGATCAAGTCCCATTCGGTTTGATCGAGCAGCTCTTGGAGTCGGTTGCGGCCGTCGGCGTCGGTGCGGCGGCTCATTTGGTCAAGGCGGACGATCAGAAAATTGTGTTGGAGGAAAGGATTGCCGCGGGCGTTCTCGATCATCTCGCGGGTCAGGATTTTGAATTCGAGCTGGAATTTCTCAGCGAGTTCATCCTGCCATTGTTCGGTCAGGTTGCCGGGCGCACAGACCAGGCAACGGCGGACGTCGCCGCGCAAGATCAACTCGCGGATGAGCAAGCCTGCCATGATGGTCTTGCCGGAGCCTGGGTCGTCGGCCAGGAGGAAGCGCAGCGGCTGCCGCTTGAGCATGATATCATAGACGGCTGAGATTTGGTGGGGCAGCGGTTCAATTAATGAGGTGTGCACAGCCATGATTGGATCGAACAGATAGGCCAGGCGGATGCGAAAGGCTTCCAAGAGCAGGCGGAAGCGGGCGCCATCGGCAGTGAAACGCGAGTTATCATCAACGATGCTCAGTTGCGCTTCATCCTCACGATAGAGCAGTCGGGCGCCGAGCCGACCGTCATCGTACTTGTAGTAGACGGTGACGGTATCAGGGCCGTGCTGTTCCACGCGGACCAGGGTCACGGCTTGGCCATGGACGATGCCACGGACGCGCAGTTCAGAGCGCAAATCTTCAAGTGAGAGCATGCCTTATTTTCTCCAGCTAATGACTTGGTCATCTGCACTTTGGGTAGCTCAGATAAACTAATTGTAGCATTCACGGCAGGCGCGGCTAGAAGATTACGGGCGATCTACGCTTTTGCAACGGGCTCTTGTGCGCCGATCCGAGGATCGGTATGCTAGGCGTCTGCGGAAGCAAATCTGACAAGATGAGACGTGAGTGCACATGAAGCATCTTCTTCGGCGAGGCAAGGCGTGCCGCTGGCTGAGCGCCTGCCTGATCGCCGTGTGTTTGAGCCTTGGCGCCTTGCCGATCGCAGCGCAAGATGGCACGCCATTGCCACCGATTGGCTTGGCGCTCTACCGCAACGAGAAATTCAGCCTGCCTTATCCGAATATCTGGGAGGTGACTGAGCGCGGCATCGATACCTACTTCGGCGCTAGGAATACGCCTGCCTGCGCTGAGCCTGGCATGATCGTGCAGGCGCTCGGCGCGGTTGGCGAGCGCACCTTCGAAGATCTGCTCAGCGAGTACACGCGCACGTTCATCCGCTACGATCTAGCGCCTGAGCGCATTGCCATTCGGCGCACAGGCCTGAGCGCGCACTTCGTGGCGCCATGCACAGATGGCACACCGCGTCAGTATCGCGTCACGTTTTTCATTGTCTATGGGCAGGCTTATCGGATCAGCCAATTTGCGCCACAGGCTGAGTTCAGCGCTTGGGCCGATCTTTTCGGGCAGATTCTGAACGAATTCGCGCCGACGACGCTCGTCAGCAGCGCGGAAGGCAATCCGATCGTCTTGCCGCGCGAGACGCCGCTAGCGCTGATCGGGCACCTCTTCGGCGGCAACGTTTACGTCGGCACGCTCTATGATCTGCCTGGCAAGGCGATCACGCAAGGCGCTGCCAATGGGCGCAGCTATCGCGCGCCTGCCCTTTCGCCTGATGGCACGCTGATCGCCTTCGTCGATCCGAATCAGCGCACTTTGTGGCTAGCGCGAGTCTCAGATGGCGCGGCGCAGCCAATCGCCACTGAGGTAGCGCCTGATTATCCGCCTGCTTGGCATCCGCAAGGCACGGCGATCGCCTACATGGCGCAAGCGGCGCAGCGGCTGCAATTGCGCGCCGTGACTCTGCCTTCGCTAGCGATACGCGATCTAGGCGAGACGCTGGCAGTGTCGGCGGATTGCGCCACTGCCAGCGACGATCCAGCCGATCAGCTCTATTGGGCGGAGACAGGCGCGCAGGGCAACGCGGCGCTGCTGGCCTGGTCTGGCGAGGTGATCTACTACTCGCTGCGCTGCGGCATCGGTGTGGCAAGGCTGAGCGGCGGCAAGAGCGCTGTGCTTCAGCCTGAGCTGCGGCGCGCTCAATTGGCGCCTGATGGGCGTTCGCTGCTGGGCATAGTGCCTGCTGAGAGCGGCGCTGAGTTGGCGCGCCTGAATCTGCTGACGGGCGCGCTGGAGCGCTTGCCTTTGCCGCAATCTGTTGAGCAACTGGCATGGCGGCCTGACGGCCGGGGCATTTTCTTTGCCACAAGCGCGCTCAAGGATCAGATAACAGTCAGCGAGGGCGACTCGGCGCGCAGTTTGGCGCTCTTCGGCGCTTTTCCGCTGCGCGTGGCGCTCTATGAGATCAAGCTGTGGGAACTTGATCTGCGCACGGGCGTCCTGACGGAGCTTTTCAGCAGCGAAGGGCGCGCTATCGGGCGCATTGCGCCAAGCCCTGATGGCTCGGGCGTGTTGTTCAGCCTGGTGCAAAGCGCGCGTCGCCTTGCTGAAGCTTTGGCGAACAACGTCTCGTTGGGCGAGCTGCGCCGTGAAGCGCCTGCGACACAGTTGTACTGGCTGCCCTTGCCTAAAGCTGAAGGTGCTGAGGCGATTCTAGTGGCCGTCAGCAGTGCGCCACACTGGGGAAAGCTCGGCTCGGCGGCGCCGCCCACGCCCACTAGCAGCCCGCGCCGACCTAGTGAACGCCCGACCGCCACCGTGACGCGCACAGCGACGCCTACGGCCACGGCCACGCCGCTGCCTGCGCCAACGGCCAGCCTGCGCCGCACTGTGCTACCGACCAATACGCCGCGTCCATCGCGGACGCCCTAGCTTTGGAAAAACGGCGCAAGCATTTATAATCCAGGCGCCTTGGTTTTCCTACGAAAGGAAGTTTTACCCATGAAGCTGAAAGATAGAGTCGCCATCGTCACCGGCGCGGCCTCAGGCATTGGCAAAGCCTGTGCCGAGAAATTTGCCGCCGAAGGCGCCAAAGTCGTTGTGGCCGATGTCAGCGAGAAAGGCAAAGAGGTGGCTGCAGCGATCAACGGTCACTACATTCATGTGGACGTGACCAATCATGAGTCGGTTGCAGCGATGGTCGAAGAGACAGTCAGGCAATTCGGCAAGTTGGATATCATCATGAACAACGCCGGCATTGATGGCTTGCAAGCGCCGACCGACGAAAGCACCATTGAGAACTGGCACAACGTCATGAAGATCAACATGGACGGCGTCTATTACGGCATGAAGTACGCCCTAGCCGTCATGAAGGCGCAAAAAAGCGGCGTAGTCTTGAACACTGCCTCAATTGCAGGCATGGTCGCCTTCCCGAACATTCCGCCTTACAGCGCATCTAAGGCGGGCGTGATTCACCTGACCAAAGCGGCTGCGATTGAGTATGCGCAATACGGCATTCGTGTGAATGCTATCTGCCCGAGCGTAGTGATGACGCCGCTAGTGGAGCACTTCATTGAGACCAGCGAGGACCCTGAGGCGACGCGCAAGCGCTTTGAGAACTTGAATCCGTTGCCCGGCATCGTCACACTGGAAGCCGTGGCCAACGCGGCGTTGTTCCTCGTCAGCGATGACTCGGCCTTCATCAGCGGCGTCGCCCTGCCGATTGACGGTGCCTACACTGCGCAGTAGAGCGGAAAGCTGACCGCTATCCCCTTTCCCCGCCTGTGGGAAAGGGGAAACTTGCCTCAGCGCGCCTTGATGACCACTGTGCCCGCTAATTTATCATGCCAGCCCTGCCGTCGCTCATCCCACAGCGCCCAAAGGTAGCCTAGCACGAAGAAGAGCCCGCTCAAATAGTAGCCGATTATGTTACGCAGAATGGCATCCCATGCCGTCAGCTGCGCGCCGTTCAGCTTGACGATCCGAATGCCCAGAGCCGCCTTGCCAGGCGTCTGACCGTTGTGCCTGGTCAAGAAGTAGATGTAATAAAGCGCTGACGTGGCGATTTGGAGCAGAGATATGACGACTCCATCTTGGAGTAACTCTTCGAAGTCGCCTTCTCCAATTCCAAAGGTCAGGTAGAGCGCGATGACAAGAGAGGAGAGCACCAGCAGGATGAAGCTATCGATTAGCTGAGCCAGCAAACGCTCGCCAAGGCCTGCCAAGGCATAGCTCAGTGCGCCTGTCTTGGCTTTCGGCTGGTATATCGGCGCAAATTCTGAGCGAAAGGCTTCACTTGGTTCAGGCTCCGAGCGCGAAAGCACCTTTAGGCGTTCCATCGCCAGATGTGCATCTTGATAGAATGGATCAATCTCAAGCGCCTTGCTCAGGAACTCGCGCTTTTGCTGCTCGCTCACGGCGACTTGCGAAGCCAGATAGTAGGTCTCAGCATCGGGCGAGTCGCGCAGGGCGCGGCGCAGCAGGTCGCGCGCATGGTCTATGTGATTCAGCGCGATAGCAGTCCGAATCTCGGCGTTTAAGCTGCTCATCGATCGTTCCTGTGATGATACAGCTGAAGTTATCTAAAAGTGTAAAGATAATCAGCCGAGCTGTCAACCAGATATGGTCAGGATGAACGCCAATATTGCACCGGCTTCACTAGGCCTCATCACGCTGATGCTGGACGAAGTATTCGTATTCTTCTAGCACGACGTC
>RFIM01000250.1 GCA_003695215.1 Chloroflexota bacterium | reverse complement strand
TAGAAGGCAGGCACAGGCGGCATGATGATCGCGCCGTTCTCAGCCGCCTGAACGCACAGCCGCAAGTGGCCGATGTGCAAGGGCGTCTCGCGCAGTAGCAACAACAAGGGACGCCCTTCCTTGAGCTGCACGTCAGCAGCGCGCGCCAACAGGTCAGCGTTGTAGCTATTGGCAACCGCTGAGAGCATCTTGATGCTGCACGGCGCCACGATCATGCCGCGCGTCTGGAAGCTGCCGCTCGCAATGCTAGCACCGATATCCTCAGGCTTATGGACGACATCGGCAAGCGCTTCAACCTGACGGACTGTCCAAGAGGTCTCTTGTGCGATTGTCGCACGCGCTGATGGACTGATGATCAGGTGAGTCTCGATAGCATCGCTTTGGGCCAGCACTTCGAGCAGGCGAATGCCATAGATCGCGCCGCTAGCGCCAGAGATAGCCACGATCAGTCGGTCAGGCATTGCGCGCGTCCTTGTCAGGCGTGCTACAATAAGCCGACAATTCCGTTCTGCGCCGATACAGCGAAGCGAGCCTTCTCATGTTCAATGCACCTGAGCAATTGTGGTGGCAACAAGCTGTCATCTACCAAGTCTATCCGCGCAGCTTTCAAGATACCAATGGCGATGGCATTGGCGATCTGGAAGGCGTGCTGCGCCGACTGGATTACCTGAGCGAGACGCTCGGCGTGGATGCCATCTGGCTCTCGCCGTTTTATCCTTCGCCGGATGCTGACTTTGGCTATGATATCACGGATTTCAAGGCGGTCGATCCGCGTTTGGGCACCCTAGAGACTTTCGATAGGCTGCTGCAGGCCATTCATGCGCGGCGTATGCGCCTGATCATCGATCTAGTAGTCACCTACACTTCCGATCAACATCCATGGTTCATCGAGTCGCGCCAAGGGCGCCATAGCGCCAAGCGGGATTGGTTCATGTGGGCAGATGCCAAGCCTGATGGCTCGCCGCCAAACAATTGGCAGAGCGCCTTTGGCGGCAGCGGCTGGGAATGGGATGCCGCCACAGGGCAATACTACTACCATTCCTTCACCAAGCATCAGCCCGACCTGAACTGGCGCAATCCTGAAGTGCGCCAGGCAATGCTGGACGTGGCGCGCTTCTGGCTGGAGCGCGGCGTGGACGGCTTCCGCGTGGATGCAGCACACTGGATTTTGAAAGACCCTGAGCTACGCGATAATCCACCTAACACAGCGCCGCGCCCGCCTGTGGCGCGGGCGCTGGGCGAGTATGACGCGCAACTGCACCTTTACGATAAAGGGCATCCTGATTGCCACGAGGTCTTTCGCGCTTATCGCCGCCTGCTGGATGCCTACAGCACGCCCAATCAACCGCGCTTCGCCGTCGGCGAGATTCACGTCTTCGATTGGCAGGAATGGGCGAAGTATTACGGCGCGCAGCTGGACGAGCTGCACATGCCCTATAACTTCGCGCTAGTTGGCGCGCCGTGGCAGCCTGAAATTGTGCGCAGCGTGGTCGAAGGCATGGAAGGCGCCTTGCCGCAGGGCGCATGGGGCAATTATGTGCTAGGTAACCACGATGAGGCACGCCTTGCTAGCCGACTGGGCCAGGCACAGGCGCGTGTGGCCACCATGCTCCTGTTGACCCTGCGTGGCACGCCGACGCTGTACTACGGCGACGAGATCGGCATGGTCAACGCGATCCTCACGCCTGAACAAATCCGCGATCCCTGGGGAAAGAACAATCCTGCGCTCGGACGCGATCCGTCGCGCACGCCCATGCAGTGGGATGCCTCGCCCAATGCAGGCTTCTGCCCTGAGGGCGTCCAGGCTTGGTTGCCCGTCAATCCCGACTATCCGACGCGCAACGTGGCTGCGCAGCTGGCAGAGCCGCGTTCTATGCTCAATTTTGTGCGGCACCTGTTGCGCCTGCGCCAAAATAGCCGCACGCTGCAGCAAGGCAGCTATCATACTTTGGAAGGCGCGCCACAAGGCTGCTATGCCTACTACCGCACGACCGAGTCGGAGCGCCTGGTAGTCGCCTTGAATTTCACCGATCAGGCGTTGGCGGTGCGCTTGCCAAGCAGCGGACGCATCCTGATCTCGACGCATATGGACCGCAGCGGACGCGCTGAGCGCGAATTATCGCTGCGCGCCAATGAAGGCTGTCTGATCGCGCTTGGCTAATGCCGCGCTTCCCACTCGCGCATGATGTTGATCAGGAACTCGCGCACGTCAGGGTCGATCACTTCGGCCACGCTATCGTAGAAGTGCCCGTCCACTTCGATGCGCACGCCATGATCTAGCGTTGGGCGCACGTGAATGCTGCGCGTGGAAAATTGCGGCGAGGCTAGCAAGCGCGCCTGCAAGAATTCTTCGATCTGGTCAGCAATGCCGCCGAGCGGCTCAGGCTCAGCAGGTTTGGGCTTGCCGCCAAACAGGCCGCGCTTAGGCGGCTCGGCTGCAGGTGCGCTAGCGGCAGGCGCGCTCGTGGCAGCGATAGGCTTTGGCAGCGGTGCGCTCGGTAGGCCGATCATGGCGCTGAGCGTGCGCACCACTGCTTCAAAGCGGCGTTTTTGCTCAGGATTGCTGATGGCTGCGCTGTGGCGATAGTATTGATCGCCGATTTGGATAATCAAGCTGCCATCACTGATATCGCGCCAAATGCGCATGACTTCAACGGCGTCTTCAGGCAAGCTGATAGGCTCAGAAAGGATCGTCTCAGGCACAGGCAGACTCTCTTCATGGGCAACGGCTACAGGCGAGGCAGAAGGAACAGGCACAGGCGCTGTCGTCTCTGCGGGCAAGTTCGGCTTGCCTAGCAGCAGGTCGAGGTCGGGTTCAGGCAGGCGCGCGGCTTGCATGAAGCGACTCAGGCGTGAGGCAACGGGCGTGTCGGGCGTGGGCGCAGGTTGCTGACTTGGCAGCTCGCCGAGCGCCATACGCGCCTTGCGGCGGCGCTCGGCAGCGCGCCTGAAGATGATAGCCATTAGCAGCAGGTACAAGCCGCCAAGTAAAAAGATAGAGAGCGGCAACCACGCCGCTTGCGAGAACAGCTGCGAGAAAAAATCGAGTTCGTTTGAGCCAGACACGCTCGCAATATCCCTCTGTTCGTGGAAAGCGCTAGAGCTGTGATTATAGCAGCTTGAGCAGCCATCTGCTCTCTCAATCGCGATCGCCGCGCACCCACTCTGGCGGCGAACCAACCCTTGAGTCAGTTCCGCTCTATCTTGGCCTGAAAATGCCAGCTTGTCGAGCGCTGCTCTCTGGATAACTGGTCACATGGCCAGGCTCATCACTCTCTCATCAGCTCTGGGACATTTGTGTGATGTTCAGCGCGCGTGAAATCAGTGTATGCTGTGCTTAGCATCACGAACTGTGGACGAAAGCTGAGCATTGGAGTCATGAACAAGACGATTGAACTGATTCCCTATCGCCCTGAATATCTGGCTCAGGTGGCGCAAGCGATCCGCGAAATGCTGACGACGCCGCCTTTGTATGAGACTGTCTCGCTCAACGACGTGATCTCACAGCTGAATGCCGATCAAGGGCGCGAGTCGTTCGGTGGCTTGCTGGCTGTGGACGAGCGCGAGCAGGTGATCGGCGGCATGTGGTGGTTCGGTTTGGACGGGCTAGGGCTGCATGAGCGCTGGAAGCCGCGCTTCACGCCGCGCGAGGCAATTCCGATGCCGAATGGGCG
>RFIM01000249.1 GCA_003695215.1 Chloroflexota bacterium | reverse complement strand
TTAGAGATTTGAGGCTAAGCATGGCCATTCATCCGTCCCTTCAAGTCAACTACGATATCGAGGCGCTGCGCGCCGAGCAATTCCCAGTGGCTGAGCAGGCGGTCTACCTCAACCATGCAGGCATCTCGCCCTTGCCGCGCTGCGCCGTGCAAGCGATGCACGAGGCCAATGAACGCCTGATGCACAATCCTTCGGCGGCCTTCAGCTGGTTTTTGGAGCGCGAGCGCCAAATGCGCGCCAACGCAGCTCAGCTGATCAATGCGGCCAGCCCTGACGAGATCGTCGGCGTGCAAAGCACCTCGCTTGGGCTGAACCTGGTGGCCCAAGCGCTGCCGTGGCGCAGCGGCGAGAACATCCTGCTGTGCGACGTCGAGTTTCCCAGCAATGTCTATCCCTGGCTGCGCTTGGCAGAGCAGCACGGCGTCGAGGTGCGTTTGATCCCTGCTCAAGAAGGCGGTTTGACGGTCGAGGCGCTAGCACAGGCTGTGGATAGCCGCACGCGGCTTGTAGCCGTCAGCGCTGTGCAGTTCCTGAGCGGGCACCGCAGCGACCTGCAGGCCATTGGCGATTTCTGCCAAGCGCACGGCCTGATCTTCTCCGTGGACGCCATCCAAGCCGCTGGCCATATGCCGATCGACGTGCAGGCCATGCACATCGGCATTTTGGCAGCAGGCGGGCAGAAATCGCTGATGGCGCCGCCTGGCCAAGGCTTCCTGTACGTGCGCGCCGATCTGGCTGAGCGCATGCGCCCGACTATCGTCGGGCCGAACGCCACAGAAGATTGGATTCATTGGCTAAAGTACGATCTGACGCCGCTGAAGAACGCGGCGCGCTTCAACCTAGGCACGCCTAACCTCAGTGGCATCATCGGCTTGAACGAGAGCTTGGCGCTCTTGCTGAAGCTTGGCGTAGCTAACATCGACGCCTACGTGACTGCCCTGACGCGCCAAACGCGCGAGCGCTTGCTAGCCAGAGGCTACAGCGTGCTGACGCCGCCTGCGCATGCGGGCATCCTGACTTTCCGCGCCGCGCCTGATGATGCTAGCACTGATGCGTTGATCAAAGCCTTGGCCGAGCGCCATATTGTGGTTGTGAAACACTGGGACGCGCATGACGTGCCCTATGTGCGCGCCTCATTTCATTGTTATAACACTTGGGAAGAATCAGAGCGCTTTCTGACGGCTCTCGAGGAGTTACGGCAATGACAGGACGTATGCCTCAACCGAGTTCAACAACTGCCCAGCAATCAGCGCCATGGGCGCCGCCGCCGATCCGCAACATCGAAGATACGGGCTTGAATCAAATCGTCATCTCCGATCTGGCCTTGAAAGTGGTCTATTTTGGCGGCGTGCTGACGGGCACGCGCATTTCGGAGATCGTCAAATTGCCTTGGGTTGGCGTGCTGGATGGCGTGATGGAATTCCTGAAGCGCGAGCGCTTGGTAGAAGTCAAGGGCGTGGCAGGCGGCGTCGGCGAGGCAGGCACGCAGTTTCAGATCACAGGCGCGGGCTTGGTCAAAGTCAAGGAGCTGCTGGAGCGCAGCCAATACGCCGGCGCAGCGCCTGTGACGCTGGAGCAGTACATCAACGCCATGAAGGCGCAGAATCGCGGGCGCATCACGGCCACGCCTGAGGTCATGAAGCGGGCGCTCTCGCACCTGGTGATCTCAGAGAAGATGTACAGCAAGATCGGCGCCGCGGTGAACAGCGGCAAGTCCATGTTCCTCTACGGCGCGCCCGGCAACGGCAAGACGACCATCTCAGAGGCTGTTGGGCGCGTGGTGCTGGGCAGCGACATCTGGATTCCGTACGCCATAGACGTAGATGGGCAGGTCATCCGCGTCTTCGATAACGTCAACCACGAGGTAGTCGATTCGGCAGATGCAGACGTGCCGTCGCGCGTTGGCGTCAAGCGCGATCCGCGCTGGGTGCGCATTCGCCGCCCTGTGATCATCGTCGGCGGCGAGCTGACCCTGACAGGCCTCGACCTGATCTACGATCCGATCAACAAGTTCTATGAAGCGCCTTATCAGATGAAGTGCAATGGCGGCATGTTCCTGATCGACGACTTCGGCCGCCAGCAAGTGCGCCCACGCGACCTGCTCAACCGTTGGATCGTGCCGCTGGAAAAAGGCATTGACTACCTGACGCTGGCCACAGGGCGCAAGATCGAGATCCCTTTCAACGTGCTGATCGTCTTCAGCACTAACATCGATCCCGCTGACTTGGTCGATGAAGCCTTCTTGCGGCGCATTCGCCACAAGATCGAAGTCGGCGATCCGACGCCACAGGAATTCGTCGAGATTTTCAAGCGCGCCTGCCAAGCCAAGCGCGTGCCCTACGATGAGAACGGCCTGCGCTACCTGATTCAGGAATGGTACCTGAAGAAAGAGCGCCCATTCAGGTCGGTTCATCCGCGCGATATCCTCGATCAGCTGATCGACATCGCCCGCTACTTGAACCGACCGCCTGTGCTGCAACCTGACCTAATTGATATGGCGTGTGATTCATACTTCGTGCAACTGTGAGCTGCTGAGCATGCTGCGCCGCATCCTGAGCCTGAGCTTAGCGCTGCTGATCGGCTTGGCCTGGCTGCTCAGCGGCGCAGCGCAGGCACAAGCGCCTGATGAGCCAACGGGCACGCCCGATCCACGCGCCACCTTCTGGACACCGCCGCCTGCGCCGTTCTTCATCCGCGTTCAGCGCTTGGAACAGCTGACCACGCTCGCCTTCAGCGATCTCGGCATCGGTAGCATCGCTGCCGACCGTGCAGGCAACTTGTACATCGGCAACGGCATAGGCACTGTGCTGGTCCTTGCGCCTGACTTGAGCGAAGTGAGACGCTTGCGCTTGCAGCAGCCTTTCGCACTCGCCTTCACAGCCGCTGATGAGCTGATCGTCGGCCAGCGCGTGCAAGCGACGCTCAGCCGCTACACTGCGCAGGGCGATTTCCTCGGGCGCCTTTGGGAGCAATCAGAAGCGCTGCTGGATGCCTTCGCGATCGCGCCTGACGGCGACTTTTACATCCTCTGGACGCGCACCAATCCGCCTGCGATCACCTACTTGACGCGCCTGAACGCCAATGGGCAGCTCATCTTCAACCGCGAGTTCGGCAGAGCGCGCCACAGCAGCGATGCCGTGCATGGCATTGTGGCTATGCCAAACGGCGAGCTCGGCGTGCTGCTCTCAGGCTATGACTTCACAGGCAGCGAGAGCGCCGTGTACGTGGCGCTCAACGCTGAGGGCGATTTTCTGCTGCGCCGTCCGCCCTTGCCTGCAGTGCGCCCGATGCTAGCGCCAGCTGTGCCGCTGCGCCTGCCAAACGGCGATCTGGTAGTGCATAGCGCCAACTACATCCATTGGTGGAGCGCAACAGGGCAGCTGCGCGCAGCGCTGCCCAGCGATGCCGTGCGCGCGGGCTTCCCAAGGGCAGAAGCAGCGCGCCGCTCGGCGTTAGCTGCGCAACCTGATGGCAAGACGCTTTACATCGCCGAATTGCTGAGCGATGGCAGCCTGAGCATAGGCGTGATCAGCTTAGAACAACGCTGAGAGCTCATTCTTCATAGCCTTGAGCGCGCAGAGCTGCAGCTAACGCTTGTAAAGCACGGTATTGCAGCGCCTTGATAGCATCAACTGTCTTGTTCATGACTTGCGCAGTCGCTTCCAGGTTATAGCCTTCGACGAAGCGCAGGATGATCACTTGGCGCTGGGAGTCGGTCAGTTGGCTGAGCGCAGCGCGGAGCTGATCGGCGCGATATTGGCTCACTAGCCCGCTATCCAGGTCGAGATCAGTTCGAATCTCGACCGAGTCAAGCGCAGCTTGCTCAGCTGTGCGCCTATAGCGCCGATAGTGATCGATCACACGTGCATGAGCGATGCGATACAGCCAGACCAGCAGCGGCGTGCTGCGATCCTCATACTTCGGCAAGCTCTCGAGCATGCGCAGAAAGACCTCAGCCGTCAGGTCTTCGGCTGTCTGCGCCGACTCAACGCGTAAGAGGATATAGCGGTAGATTTTATCTACATAGGCACGATAGAGCGCTGCAAAAGCGTTCTGATCGCCGCGTTGTGCCGCTTTGATCAACGCTTGCTCGCGTTGTCGCTCCATTGCGAAAGTCCTGTCATAGCTGCGCTTTACATACTGAATTTAACCAGAAAGACGCCAACTGTGCTAGTCAGCAATCTCAGGGTGTGCCAGTTGGGCGGATTGGCACGCTTGTCGAGCCGTCATCGGGCAGGCTTGGCAAGCTGCGCACGCTGTTGCGGGCGCGCAGGCCGAACTCGCCGTAGCCGATCAGCAAGCATAGCGCCAAAGCGATGATCAGCGGCACTTGCCATGCCTTGCCTAAGCGCACTCTAGGCGGACTTTCAGGCGGCGCAGCGCGGAAAGCGCGCACCATCTGCAGAAGGACGATAGCCACAAACAAGCCCGTGCCTGCAGTCAGTAGCCAGGCGCCGCCGAACAAATCTGTGCCGAGCGCCGTGAACAGGCGCGCTTCTAGAGGCGTGTTCTCGATCAGCGGGCGCACCAGACTGTAGCCGATGCCTACAGCGATGCCACACCAGGCCGATTCGCCATAGCGCGTGGCGAAGGCGGCCAACAGGCCGATCAGCAAGGCGCCTGCGATGCCCGCGTAGCCGAACTCAGTGCTGGTCAGGGCGAACAGGCCGTAGAGCACTGCGGCGAAGAGCGCGGCGCCATTGGCGCCCAAGCCTGCGGCGCTGCGCTGCAGATAGGCCCAGAAGAGCGTGCCTTGCAGAGTCGGCACGACAATGCCAAGCTGGATGATGGCTGCCAAAGGCAGCGCGCCTTCTGTGACGGCCGGCGGCGGCGGCAAGATGCCGATAGCAGCGTCAAGCGCATAGTTGGCCACGAAGGTCAGCCAGCTGGCAGGTAACCAGGCCGCAGCGCCGATGAAAAGCGCCGCGATCACGTGCCATAGGCGCGGCCTTTTGCCAAAACTGCTGCCGATAGGCAGGCGAAAGGCGAGTACAGCGATGAAGAGCGGCAAGCCGACGGCCAGGAAAGTGGCGATCAGGCGCAGAAAAGATACGCTGCGAATCGCGCCTTGCAAGCCGATCACGATCACGGCTGTGCCGAACAGAGCGATCAGGTAAAGCCACAGGGCGCTGCCCAGGGTCGGCGCGGGCGAATCTGGTGCATTCATAGGCGTTTTGAGTCTCCTATGCCTTAATTATTCACGCGCAGGGCTGCTCGGCAATTGCAAAAGCCTGACAAATGCATCGCAGATGCAGCTGAGCGGTCTGCAAGGGCGGTGACTCGGACTGTGGGAATTGCGCAAGTTCGGAAGGCTGCTCTGCGCCCGCTAGGCGCAGAAAGGCTGCTCTTGTTAAGCCGAGCAGCCTTGGGAATTCTTATGTGTCGCTTGAAGTCTCAGCGTGCCTGGAGGGATTCGAACCCCCGACATCTTGCTCCGTAGGCAAGCGCTCTATCCACTGAGCTACAGGCACATGCTTATAAGTGCATTCTAGCACACTCAGCGGCTTTGTCAAGGCTGAAGGCGAAGCGCTTCGCTCACTGAGCGCTGAGCTCGCGCACGTCCTGCGGCCCGACTTTTGCCACCAAATGGCAGGCGACGCAAGCCGTGTTGCGCAAGGTCGTGTCCATGAAGAATTTGTCGGCTGCCAGCGGCTGAGCCTTGTGCGCTTGATGGCAATCAGTGCAAAACAGTTGGATTGCGATGGTCTCCAGCTCGATCGGCTCGGCTGCGCCGCTCTCAGCCCGCGCCTTTCGCAAGCCCTCGCCGAGGCTCAGCGCATTGCCGCGCAAAAAGGCCTCACGCGCTTGTGGCAAATAGGTGTGAAAGTGATTGTTGATGCCATCCAGCCTGAGCAGCGACTCGGCGTGGCAGGTGGCGCACGCAGCGTTCGCCAGCCAGCCTGTCTTCGTGCGCTGTTTCTCGATAGTCGGATCGTCCTGGCCGAGCAAGTAGATCAGGACATCGTAAGCGCCTAGCGCGATTGCCGTCCCGCGATGTGGCAGGCTGCCGTCGCCGCGATGACAATCAATGCACTTGAAAGCTGTTTCGGCCTGCTGTGCGGCGCGATAGTGCAGCGTGGAGAGATCGGGAATCGGCTCAGAGGGATGATCGAGCGCGTAGTAGGCGCGATTGTAGTAGGTGATCTCAGGCGCTGTGTGGCAACTGATGCAGAACGGATCGTGCTCTTCGAGCGCCGTGGCAATGGCGAAGCTCAAGCTGCCGAGCGCGATCAGGGCGAAGCCAGCTGCAAGGCAATAAACGAGCCAGCGTTTTCGGGGCGCTATTTTAGTGGTGTTTGGCATGGCTTTGGGCTCAGACTGCGCGCACAGCAAGCCGATGAATGGCATCGGTGCCGTTTGGGAAGGCGCCGCCGAACAGGCCGCGCGCTTCAGCTGTCTGCACGAAGCCTGTCTCATCTGTGGCGCGCACACCAAGCCGATAGACGCTCGGCGCGGGCAGCGTCCAGGTGAGGTGCCATTGCGTCCATGCCATGGGCGTCTCGCCGCTCGGGACGAGCGTAGCAGGCAGCCATTCGCCGTCGTCAATCTGCACCTCAACGCTGAGAATGCGCCGCGTGCCTGCCACGGCCACGCCTTGTATGACTATCGGCGCGCCTGCCTTGATCTCGGCATTTTCGCGTGGCGTGTGAATGATCGATTTGGTGCGCATCGCCGCCACATTCGACCAGCCGCGCGATTCCCAATAGCCTCTGAAGTCGTAGTCGATGAATTCAAGGCGCGTCAGCCAGCGCGGCATTTTCTGACCATACAGCCCAGGGATGTGTATGCGCAGCGGAAAGCCGTGCGGCACGGTCAGCGGCGCATCGTTCATCTCATAGGCCAGCATGGTCTCAGGCTGCAGCAGCCATTCAAGCGAGACGGCTGTGGTGTAGCCATCAGCTGCCTCAAATTTGACGTGAGTGGCCTGCGCTTTTGGTTTCACGCGCGCTACGATTTCGCTGAACAGGATGCCGCGCCAAGTCAGATTGCCGATCAGTGTGCCGCCTGTCGGGTTGGAGATGCACTCTAGCGTGCGCGTATCGCGCACAGCGGGCATGGCGCGCAGTTCATCCAGTGTGAAGGTCATCGGCGCCTCGACCAGGCCGTCGACCAATAGCGACCAGGCCTGCGCGTCTATCTCGGGCGTATTATCGTAATCGTACTGCGTGATGTACAGATCAGCGACGTCCGTCAGAATCGGCTTATCGTAAGTCAGCGTGCCGAAATTGGCATCGGGCGCTGCACTCAAGGCAGGCGATGGCGTATGCGTAGCCGATGCGCCCGCCAAGTCGGGCCTGTAGACGGTCGGCACCAGCCGATCTGCAGGTCGGCAGGCTGCTGCCAACGCCGAGCCCGTGATAGCGATCAAAAAACTGCGTCGCGAAAGGCGCCTCAAAGATGAATCCTGGGACATCAAACGGCCTCAAACACTCAGTTGGCGATACAACCTGCTGCAAGGTTCAGCAATCGGATGTACAATAAGCATAGCGCATTTTGCGCTGCTAGGCGCACGAAGATCATCCAAGGCACCATGCTTTTTCAGGCGAAAGGCACACTGCTATGGCGAACGAACAAACCGTACCACAACGCCCTGACGAAGATATCGAAGAATCGATTGCAGATCTGATCCGCAGCTATCCGCCGTTGCGCATTTCGCGCCCTTTCTTCACCTTCGCTTCACAGCGCGGGCAGGTCAAGTTCATGGGCAATGTGCGCACGCCGCAAGAGCGCTATTTGTTGGCAGCGCGCGTGCCGCACATCGCAGGCGTGCAAAGCGTGGATCTGAGCGAACTCTACGATGACGAGCAAGTGCGCTTTGCCGTCGGCAAAGTTTTGCCCTATGGCGTGTATGCCTCAGTGCACTTCGGCGCCGTCGTGCTGACGGGCAGGCTGCCCGAAGGCATGAGCGCTGAGGCGCTGCTGGAGCAAGTGCGCGCCATTTCAGGCGTCCGCCTTGCGCGCGCCGAGCTCAGCAGCCCGCAACCACAGGTGGCTGTTGGTTGAGCCAATGCCGTCTGTGCTCCGCGCTCAGCGCACAGACGGCATAAGCTTAAAAGAGCTGTATGCCTTCAGCGCTCTCCTCTTTCAGCGCCTTGCGCAAATCGCGCATGAACGTGCGCAGGTTCAGATTGAAAATCTCGGCCACCTGCGCAATGGTATGTACATCAGCCAGCCAACAGCCAACACAATGCAATCCCCAGCGTTTGAAAACAGCAGCCGCTTGCGGATAGCGCGCCAGTACCTCTTCAACCAACATCGTCTCGTCAATTTCCGCTCTCAGCACAGTTCGCTCTCCTGCACACACCAATTGTATGTTGTATATTATATACGCATTATAATCAATTTTGCAACACAACTGAATATTAATGGATTTGAATAACCTGAAATACGCTGAATTTTTTGCTGATCTGCCTACACCGCTCTATGAGCAGCTGATGCGCTCAGCGCGCTTGCAAGCGCTCGAGAGCGGCAGCTGGCTTTTCCATCAAGGCGAGCCTGCGCACGCCTTCTACCTTCTGCAGCACGGTAAAATGCGCCTTGTGCAACACACGCCTGAAGGCAAAGATGTCACCTTGGCGACCTTCAGCGATGGCGATCTGATTGGCCTGATCGTGGCCCTCAACGGCGATCCGTACCCTGCCAGCGCCGAAGCGCTCGAGCGTTGCG
>RFIM01000248.1 GCA_003695215.1 Chloroflexota bacterium | reverse complement strand
GGCGGCAAAGCGACCGTCAAGCTGATGGATGGCGCCATTATGATCGATAACGCCAAGATCATCATGACCGATATCGACGCGGCCAACGGCATCATCCACGTCATTGACGCGGTGATCGTGCCCGCTGAGTGATCTAGCCGCTCCTAGCGCCTTACAGCAAGGGCGAGCTTAGGCTCGCCCTTTGTGATCCTTCAGGCTGAAGTGCGCTCGCCCTGCAGCAATGGCAAGAGCTCCAGCGTCCATTGACGAACGGCTTGCCAATCGATCCAGTCGCCTTCAGGAATTTGATCGCGGTCACGCGCAAGCAAAAAGCGCAGCAAGCTGTTCAGGCGCGCATAGTCCATCTTGCCCGCAAAAGCACCGACGCGCAGCGGCGCACAGATGACGCGCAGCGGATTGAAGTACGAATCCACAATGGCGCGCGCCTCAGGCGTATCGTCCATCAAAGTCAAATTGACGTTGAAATAGGCTAGCGGCAAGCGCGAGAGCGTCTGCGCGTGTGCCTTCACAAACCTGATCAGCTCTGGCAGTACGCTGCCCATGCGAATGGGGCTGCCTAAAATGACGCCCGAGTAGCCTGAGAGATCGCGCACTTGCTTGACAGGCATGACGTCAACCTGCAAGCCCGCTTCGCGCAGCACTTTGCCCATGAACTCGGCTACTTGCGCTGTTGAACCTGCTCGCGTGGCATAGGCAATCAGCAACTTCTGCATGGCGCACTGTCCTTCTGCAGCACACGTCCTTAGCCCGATCATGCCACGCTTGCAGCGCGCTAATCAGTGAGCTTTGTCATGCCGATGAGATGCCGAACGTCAGTTATGCCATGCGCTTGCTGCCAAGCATGTACAGGCCGAGCTCTTCTTCGCTGACGGCGCTCGGCTCCTCAAAATGTGCCACGATCTGCCCGTTGTACAGCACGATCAGCCGATCCGAGAGGCGCAGCACTTCGCTCAGATCGGCGCTGATGAGCAGGATCGCCACGCCGTGCGCGCGCGCCGCGATCAGCTGCGCGTGAATGAATTCAATGGCGCCGATATCCACGCCGCGCGTCGGCTGGGCTGCGATCAACAGGCGCGGCGCCGCTGAGAGTTCGCGCGCCAAGACGACCTTCTGCATATTGCCGCCTGAGAGCGCGCCGAGCGGCGTCTCAGGCGATCTGGCGACGATGTTGAAACGCTCGATCAAGCGCTGTGCGTTTTGGCGTATGGCGCGCAAATTCAAGCTGCCATGAGCGCTGAAAGGCGGCTTGTAGTAGCGATCCACGATCAGATTCTCGGCGATGCTCAGCTCGAGCGCGCTGCCATTCTTGAGCCGATCCTCAGGGATGTGCGCCACGCCTGCTTCGCGCGCCGCGCGCGGATCGCCGTTCGGCAGCGGCCGATCGCACAAAGTGACCTTGCCGCTCTCAAAGGCGCGCAGCCCTGCCAGACTCTCGGCAAGCTCGGTCTGACCGTTGCCTTCCACGCCTGCCACGCCTAGAATCTCGCCGCTGTGCAGCCTGAAACTGATCCGATCGAGCGCCACTTTGCCGTTTGGCAGGCGCACAGTCAGCTCGTCCACTTTCAGAATTGGCGCGCCGCGCTGCAAAGGTGGCTTCTGCACGTTCATGAAAACCTCGCGCCCGACCATGAGCGTCGCCAGGTGGCGCTCAGTGCATTGGCTAGTCGGCAGGCTATCGATCAGGCGCCCATCGCGTAGCACAGTGACCTGATCGCTGACAGCCAGCACTTCGCGCAGCTTGTGCGAGATGAATAGCACGCTCTTGCCGCTAGCAGCCAGCTCGCGCATCGCGCCGAACAGCTCGCGAGTCTCGCTAGGCGTCAGGACGGCTGTTGGCTCGTCGAGGATCAGAATCTCGGCGCCGCGATAGAGCGCTTTGAGAATTTCGACGCGCTGCTTCATGCCGACGGGTATTTCGGCAACGCGCAGCTCAGGCGCGATAGGCAAGCCATAGCGCGCCGCTAGCGCCTGCACACGCGCGTTCGCTGTGGGCACGTCCAGTGCGCCGAGCCGCGTCGGTTCGGCGTTCAGGACCACATTTTGCGCCACAGTGAAAGACGGCACCAGCATGAAATTCTGATGTACCATGCCGATGCCGCGCCGAATGGCATCCTGCGGCGAATGAAACTGCACGCGCTCGCCATCTAGCAGAATCTCGCCTTCAGTCGGGCGCTCCATGCCGTAGAGAATCTTCATCAGCGTGGATTTGCCCGCGCCGTTCTCGCCGACGATAGCGTGAACTTGGCCTGCCGCAACAGCGATCGAGATTCGGTCGTTAGCGCGCACGCCGTTTGGATAGACTTTGCTGATATCCCGCGTCTGCAGGCGTGTAGGCATTGGCTAGGAGACCGACTTGAGCGCTTCAGCCTGCTTGGCAGCGCGCTCGGCGCTGCGCGCCCGCCGATTCAGCCGCCAGCGCGTGAACGTGCCGACGATGCCGTACGGAAAGACTAGCACGACAAGGATGAACAGCGCGCCCAGAATGATCGGCAAGGCGCGCCCGATATCCAGCACCGCATCGCCAAGGGCGATCTGCACGTTGCGCAATTGCAGCTCCAGCAGGCGCAAGCCGACTGCGCCAATCACTGGCCCGAGCAAGGTGCCTGCGCCGCCGATGATCGTCATCAACAGCGGATTGACGGTATAGGCTGTGCCGAGCATCTCAGGCCCGACCTTTTTGTTCAGCAGCGTGAACAAAATGCCTGCCATGCCTGCCAGCACACCTGCCAGCACAATGGCCAGGAGCTTGTAGGTGAGCGTGTTGAAGCCGATCGTGCGCGCCCGATTCTCGTTCTCACGAATGGCAAGCAGCACCGCGCCTGTCGGCGACTCCATCAGGCGCCGAATCAGGATGAAGGTGAAGATGAAGATCGCCGCGACGATGTAATAAAAGACGATCCGATTGCGCGTCGGATCGAACCATTCAGGCAAGGCACCTAGCGTGAAGCCGTCTTCGCTGCCTGTTGGCTCGTAGCGGCTCAGGAAAATATAAGCCATCTCTGCTATGGCGAGCGTGAAAATGGCGAAGTAAACGCCCTTCAAACGCAAGGTCGCCGTGCCGATCAGCAGGCCTAGCGCCGCGCAGACGCTTAGCGCCACTACAATGCCGATCGCCAAGCCGCTGCCCGCTAACTCAGGCGCGCGCTGAAAGCCGCCCATCAGATAGCCCGCCAAGCCAAAGAATAGCGCGTGACCAAACGAGATCACGCCTGTGAAGCCGAAGAGCAAGTTGTAGCTCATCGTCAGGATGCCGTAGATCAGCAGCTCGATCGCAATGCCCTGCCAATAGACCGCCAAGCCGCGCCGCGCCGTCGGATCGGTGTTGGTCAGCGCGCCGACGAGAAAAGGAAAGATGAGCAGCAGGATCAGCGCTGCGATCAGCAGCCAATTCTGCCTGACAGCGCGCCATGAAACGCCTTTGCTCAGCTGCATGGATCATTCCTTCCCAAATAAGCCGCTCGGGCGCAGCAACAGCACCAACGCCAACAAAATCATCGGTGAGAGACTCTCCCAGACGGGCTGATTCAAGTACTGCACGCCAAACTTGGCGATCACAGCCTGCGTGATGCCGACCAACAAGCTGGCCACGGCTGTGCCTTCATAGCTGCCCAAGCCGCCGAGCACCACTGCCGCAACCGCGCCCAGCAAGAACTCCGTGCTCAAGCCAAGCGACGCGCCTAAGAATGGCGCGGCCACAGCGCCGCCTAGCGCGGCCACAGCGCAGCCCAGCGTGAACACGGCTGTGAACACAGCGCGCACGTTGATCCCAAGCGCCTCGACCATCTGGCTATCTTGCACTCCGGCGCGAATGATGATGCCGATGCGCGTCCGTTGCAGCAGCAGCGCCACCGCCACAATCAGCCCAAAGCCAACCGCGATCACAAACAGCCGATAGACGCTGAATTGCTGCCCGAAGAGCTGAAAAGCGCCCTCATTCAACCCGAATACGGTCGACCAGCTGCGCGGCGAGACACCCCAGAGCAGCTTAGTCGCCTCTAGCAGCAAAATTGAGACGCCAAAGGTGATCACCAGCTGAAAGAGCGGACGTGCGTATAGCGGACGCAACAAGCCGCGCTCCAAGGCCGCGCCCAGCGCCGCGCCGACCGCCACTGCCAGCATAGCGCCCAGCAGAAAGCGCAGGTTGCCATCAGGCACGGCTGCAATGATGGCAGGCGCGTGATGCACCTCATAGGCGATGTAGGCGCCGATCATGAAATAGCCGCCCTGAGCGAAGTTCAGCACGTCCATCAGGCCGAAGACAATCGAAAGGCCTGCAGCCACCAAGAACAGCAGCATGCCGCGCAGCAAGCCTGAGAGCAGCGTGATGCTGAAATCGCCGCCGTTGATCGTGCCCAGATAGGCGCCAAAGCCTTCTGTGCCAAGCAAATTCAAGTCGCCTGTGGTCAGCAGGCTGAAGAGCAGCAGACCGATCAAAATCGCGCCTACCGCGATCAGTGAGCCGCGTTTATCGCTCGCAAAAATTCCTGTCATGCCAATATGCTCATGCTCTATAATGCGTTGCCGCACCTATGCTCATCAGGCGGCGCCGAGATAGCGCTGAATGGTCGCCTGATCGTTCGTCAAGTCGGCCATCAGGCCGCTCTGCACGCTCGCACCATCATCCACGATCACATAGCGGTCGGCCAGTCGGCTAGCCATGCGGAAATTCTGCTCGACCAGCAGCACGGTCGCCGATTCAGAGAGCCGCCGAATGGCGTGCATGAGCGCTTCAATGATGATCGGCGCCAAGCCTTCGCTCGGCTCATCGATCAGCAGCAGGCGATTTTGCGGCACCAGCGCGCGCGCAATGGCCAGCATTTGTTGCTGCCCGCCGCTGAGCTTGCCGCCTGCCAAGCGGTAGTGCTTCTTCAAGTCAGGGAATAGCTCGAAGATGAAATCTTGGCGCGCAGCTAGATCGCCTTTGCGGCGCTCAGCGATCTGCAGATTCTCAGCCACGGTCAAGTCGCGGAAGATGGCGCGATGCTCGGGCACATAGCCGATGCCCAGCTGGGCAATCTTGAAAGAGGGCTTGCCCGCTAAATCCTGACCATCGAAGACGATCTTGCCTTCGCGCGGCGGCGTGATGCCCAGAATGCTCTTGAGCGTGGTCGTCTTGCCTGCGCCGTTGCGCCCAAGCAGCACTGTGATGCTGCCTTTTGGCACGCTGAAGGTGACGCCTTCCAGGATGTGGAACTGACCGATATAAGTATGGATGCCGCACACTTCCAAGATATTCTCACTCATGAGCGCCTCCTGCAGCTTTGTCCATCACATCGCTGTAAAGCTCGCCCAGATAGGCGCTTTGCACAGCCTTGTTCGCCGCGATCTCAGCGGGCGTGCCTTCTGCCAGGACGCTGCCCAAGTGCATTACCGTGATGTAGTCCGAGACGTTCATGACTAGATTCATGTTGTGTTCCACAATGATGATGGTGCGGTCGCCTTGCGCCCTGATGTGGCTCAGATTTTCGATCATCTCGCGCACCTGCTCAGAAGCAACGCCGGCGGTCGGCTCGTCCAGGATCAGCAGCTCAGGCGCGCCTGCCAGCAGGATCGCCAGCTCCAGCTTGCGTTTGCCGCCATGCGGCAAGGCGCTGGCAAGCGTAGAGGCAACAGGCGTCAGGCCGACCTGGTGAATAGCGTGCATGGCCTCGGCGATGAAATCGGTGTAGCTGTAGGCGCGGCGCAGCATGTTGAAGTTGACCTTGCTGCGCGCCTGGACGGCCAGCCGCACGTTCTCCAGCACGGTCAGGTTTGGGAAGATATTGGTGATCTGAAAGGAACGCCCGATGCCCAGATGCGCGCGCCGATGTAAGGGCAAGTGCGTGATCGGCTGACCTTTGAAGAGCACCTCGCCGCGCGTCGGCTTATAGATGCCGCTGATCAAGTTCATCAGCGTGGTCTTGCCGGCGCCGTTGGGCCCGATGATCGAATGGACGCGCCCGCGCTCCACGCGCAGGCTGACGTCATTGACGGCCACCAAACCGCCGAATTCTTTGCGTAAATTGCGGCACTCCAGGATCGCTTCTGCCATAAGGATTCTTTCATCTAAGGCGCTAATTACAAGCGCAGCGCAGTTGCCCGCGCTGCGCTATCAGTCAGCTTTTCAGCGGCTGAGCGCTCACTTGCAGCGCTCAGCGTATTGCTCAGGCAAGGCGCATGGCGGCGCCACGAAGTCCGCTGGCACTTCGCGCACCAATTCGTAGAACTTGAACTCAGGATCGGTCAGGTTGACCAAGCGCACGATGTAGATCGGCAGCATGACTTGGTGATCGGAAGCGCGCATGACGTACTTGCCGCGCGGCCCTTCCCACTCCAAGCCTTCCAGCGCCGCGATCATCTTCGCCGTGCTGGTATCGCCTTCGGTCGCCTTCAGCGCTGCCACTAGCGCTTGAGCTGTGGCAAAGCCGCACTCAGTGAATAGATCGGGCACTTCGCCGTTGTAATCGGCCTTGTGATTCTCGACCAGCCAGTCGTTGATCGGATTATCAGGCAAGGTGTAGTGATAGACGATCGAGCCGATGCCGCCAACCTCGCCTTCCGTTGAGGCCGCTTTGGTGATCGGATTCGAGTTGAAGGACGTGATCAGGATCATCTTATCCAGCACGCCCAGCTCGCCGATCTGCTTGAAGAGCGCCACGCTGGTATCGCCCGCCCAGATTGGCTGCAAAGCATCGGCGCCGCTTGCCAGCACCTGCTGCAGCACAGCTGTGAAGTCAGTCGTGTTCAGCGGCGCGTAGATGGTCTGCGCGATCTCCAGGCCGATGCCTTTGTAAGCTGTTTCCGCTGCCGCTGCCGAGCTGCGTCCGAAGTCATAATCTGCCGCCAAGATCACCACTTTCTTGACGCCGCTATCCTTCAGCACTGTGGTCAGCGCCAGGAAGTCCTGTGTGGTATTGCGGCAGGCGCGGAAAGTGTTCGGATGGAAGTTGGCACCTGTGATCGCAGGCGAAGCCGCAGGCCCTGCCATCAGGATCACGTCCAGATCGGCGGCAACTTGCTGCAGCTGCAGCGCCACGCCTGAGCTCGGCGCGCCGACCAGCACCTCGGCGCCGTCTTTCTCGATTAGCTCACGCGCTTGGCTTGCGCCTGTGGCAGGATTGCTCTGTGTATCGCGCACTAACACTTCCAAAGTGCGCCCAGCCACTGTCATCGTCCCGTCAGTGGCGTATTTCAAGCCGAGCATGAAGCCGCGCTCGAGCTCTTTGCCATATTGCTGCAAGGCGCCTGTCTGGTCGCTCAACAAGCCGATGATCAGCTTGTCCTGCGCTTGTACGCTGCTCAAGCCTGAGAGCGCCATCAGCGCCAACACCAAAACCATCGAAAAAACGGTCATGCGGCGAAGCATTTTGAGAGTCCTCCACGTCTTTTAGCCAAAAATCTTTGGCAGGAGCATCGCGCTCAACTATACCACTTTTTGGTGTGGCGCAACACGCGGAACCATGTTTAATTGCTTATGGTTGCTATAAAAACTGCTGAAGGTTAGCGCACGGCGCTCGGAATGTTATACAATACTATTTGAGCATTCAGATAGGGCTGAGCGTAGCGGGGCGCTACAAAGCGAGGATGCATGAATTCAACCAGTCGGCGTGTGACAAACATTGGGCTTGCACTGCTGGGCGTGCTGGTGCTTCTAGTGGCCTTTGCCAGCGTCTCCAGCGCGGCAATGAGCCCTGTGGTCGGCTTTGGCATAGTGATCGCCTATTTAGTGGCGGTTTTCTTCCTCTACAGGCGCGCTGACTTAGGCGCCCTTGCTGAAAGCCTGCAGCGGCGGCAAGCTACACTGACGGCTGCCACGCGCATGAGCGGCGCCGCGCGGCGCGCCGCGGCGCGCGCCAAGGCACATCCTGACTCAGGCTATGGCTCAGAGTTGACTGTGCTGGACGTGGGCATGCTGATTAACGAGCGCCGCGGCGATGGCGGCTGGGATCGGCGCATTGCCCAAGAGAGCGCCGCTTTGGACGACGAATTTTTGCAGCCGTACGTCAAGTTGTTTGCGCCTGCAGGCAGCGCCGAGCGTCACGTGACGCTCACCTTTGAATTCTACGATCGCTCGGGCAGGCTGCAGTTCAGCCACAACATGACAGACTATCTGCGCACGGGCGAGAACCTGATCTTGTGTGAGCGGCAATTGGCTTTGCGCAGCGCCCAGCAGCCTATGCGCGCTGGCACTTGGGATTTGCGCGTCAAGGTTGATGGCGTTCTTGTGGCGCTGCACAATTTCAATATGGCTTCCACTGGCGGTGCAATGCGCCCTGCAACGCGCCTGAGTGCCGTTAGGGATGACTACGAAGAAGCGCCATCAGTTAGCCTTGAAGAGCTGCTGCGCGAGCAGGCGCGGCGCCACAGCGAATAGGCGCCTGCCATGCCTGAAGAAAGACGCCTGGAGCACCGCTTGAAGCAGATCGGACGCTGGCTGCTGATAAGCGCTCTTATCGGAACTTCCGCCTTGATGGTATTCAGCCTGCTGCGTGACGAATTGACCCTCGAAGCGCTCTTTTTCGTCGGTATCTGGCTGATCTGGGCAATTTTCATGCTCACACGCTCGGACATGCTCAGGCGGCATATGTAATGAGGTGATCGGACATGAGAGAGACACCCGCCTCACCACTTACTTGGATTTTCTCTTTCATCCTTTTCATGATGATCAGCGCCATCACGAGCGGCTACTTCGGCTCTATTGTGTGGGTGATTTTCATCAGCGTCGTGTTGGGTGTGCTGTTTGGGATTATGAACGCGATATCGCATTCCTTCAACGCGCCGAGCCTGACAAGCATAGTCCAAGAGCAGCTTCAGCCCGCTGAAAGCGAAGCTCGGCCCATGCCAGCCGCTCCAAGACCATCGATCGCGATAGAGGACGACGACGATGAGGCGCTCTTGCGGCCGCGCGTCAATCCGCGCCAGGTGGCACAACGCGCCCTGGAACGCGCAGGCAATCGACCGAGCGATTGGCTGCTCTCACTGGAAGATATTGGCTTGCTGGCCTATCACGGCGACGACACGCCCGATGTCGTGCGCCTGAATCCAGTGCCGATGGATACCACGCACTTGCGCCCGTTCGCCGTCATCCGCATTCCCTACAAGCAAGGGCGAGGCACGATTCGCTTCGAGTTGATCGATGAACTTGGCACGCTCCGCTTCGTCTCGAGCGAGCAGTATCGGCTCACAGAAGGGCAGAATTTCATCACGTCGCGCACCTACCTGCGCCTGCCCAATGACCGCACAGAAGGCACTTGGGCGTTGCGGCTGAGCATTGGCGATAAGCTGCTTGCCCAGCACGAGTTCTTGGTGCGTTCTCGCGCTCAAGCTGCCACGCCTGTGCGCAACGTCTTGGCTGAAGATGGCGAAGTCGATGCGTGGCTGGCGCGCGCCATTCTTGAGCAAGGCACACGAGGCAGCGGCATGTCGCTTGACGAATTGCTTTCAGGGCAACCCGAGGAACCTACAAGCAATGCGCGCTTGCGCTGAACAGCGTCAATTGGCAGGGAAAGGCTCTGATGTCGGCATACAATGTAGCCATTCTGCTGTTTGATGAAGTCGAAGTGCTGGACTTTTGCGGGCCGTTTGAGGTCTTCTCAGTCGCTGACGCCTACAATCCTGTGCGCCCATTCAACGTGTACACAGTAGCTGAGAAAACGCCGATCTTGGCGCGCAACGGGCTCAGCGTGAATCCAAGCTACCTGCTTGATGAGCCTGCCTGCCCTGAGCCCGACCTGCTCGTAGTGCCAGGCGGGCGCGGCACGCGCCAAGCTATGCAGCACGAGCGGCTGCTGGCCTGGATTCGGGAGCAGGCGCGGCAAGCACACTTGACGCTCTCGGTTTGTACAGGCGCGCTGCTGTTGGCACGCGCAGGCTTGTTAGATGGCCTCGCCGCGACGACGCATCACAGCGCCTTCGAAGAACTGCGCGCTGTAGCGCCGCACACCACCATCTTGCCCGATCGGCGCATTGTGGATAACGGCACCGTGATCGTCTCAGCGGGCATTTCAGCAGGCATTGATATGGCGCTGCATGTCGTGGCGCGCTTACATGGCCTGGAGATGGCGCGCCAAACTGCCGCTTACATGGAATACGACTGGCGACCTTGAGATTAGCCCAGGAAGGCGCGCACGCGCTCAGCCAGATCGCGCAGTGAGAACGGCTTGATCAGATAGTCGTCCGCGCCGACGTCGCTGGCTGCTTCCACATCCGCATCCTGCCCATTGGTCGAAATGATCAAGATCGGCGGCGAATTGGCGCCGTAATGCTTTTTCACCTCACGGCAAACCTCAAAGCCTGTCAGGCTCGGCAAGCCGATATCCAGCAGAAGCAAAGATGGCCGCTCTTGAAGTGCCAACGCCAACGCCTCTGAGCCATCGGCAAGGCTGCGGACAGTATAGCCTTCGGTCTCCAGCTTGCGCTGCACCAAGAATTGCAGGCTGCGGTCGTCTTCAGCCAATAAGATATAGCTCATCCGATCATTGCCCTTCCACAATAGGTAAGGTGAAAAAGAAAGTGCTGCCTTGCATAGGCGCCGATTTCAGCCATATTTTGCCGCCATGCAGCTTGACAAAGGACTCGACGATAGTCAGGCCTAGCCCGCTGCCCTGAATGCGGCGTTTGCGGGCTTCTTCGGCGCGATAAAAGCGCTGGAAAATGCGGGCTTGCTCCTCGGGCGCGATGCCGATGCCTGTATCCTGTACTGTGATCAGCACAGCGGGCAAGCGCACGTCTGCAGGGCTGTTTTCGGGCAAGTCTTGCGCGTGATCGATGCGCATGGCGCGCACCAAGATGCTGCCGTCATCAGGCGTATACTTGCTGGCATTGGTCAGCAGGTTGGTGAAGACTTGGGCAATGCGGTTGCGATCCATCCATAGCAAGGGCAAGCTCTCGGGCACATCCAAGCGCAGCTGCTGCCTGCGCGATTCGATCAGGGCGCGCACGCTGTTGAGCGCCTCATCCAGCGCCGCTTTGAGCGGATAGTAGGCGCGGCGCAGCTCGATCCGACCTGCCTCAATGCGCGTGAGCGCAAGGATATCCTTGACGAGCGTCTCCAGCGTCTCCACGCGCTGCTGGATGATCTGCACGTATTGGCATCCATCTGCGCTCAAAGCGGTCTCAGGATCGTCCTGGAGCAGCTCCACAGCGTTTTTGATGGCAGAGAGCGGCGTGCTGAGTTCGTGCGTCACGAGCGAGACGAATTCGGTCTTAGTGCGGTCGAGCGCTAGCTCGTGCGTTGCGTCGCGGAAGACGAACAGGCGTCCGAGCAAGGCGCCGCTATAGGTGTGGACAGGCTCGGTGTACCAGCGGATCACACGGCGCGCCTCGCCGCTGATCTCGAACTCATAGCTGGCGCTTTGGGTGTAATCGCTGCTGAAGTTGAGCAGCACGTTGATGAAATCGGGCGGCAGGTCGGGCTGAGCGCGCAGCTGCCTGGCCAGCTCGAGCAGCGGATGCCCTAGCACAACCTGGCGCAGCAAGTTGAAGAGGCGCTCAAACTGTAAGTTGACCGTGACAACGGTGCCCTCTGAGTCGATCATCAGCACAGCGTCGTTTGCGCTCTCAATGATCGCCTCGAAGCGGTCGCGCTCGTGCTGCAGAAGGCGCTGCGCCACGGCCAGCTGATGCACGTCAACGATCAGGCACAGCACACTGCGAAGTTGGCCATCGGCATCGCACACGGGCGCGAGATGAAGGCGCACTGTGCGCAGCGCACCTTCATGATCAATGTGATCGAGCAAGCCTTGCCAACTGCGCTTGCTCTGCAGCACGCTGCGCCAAGCGCGCTCTTGCAAATATTGGCTCTCGTCATGAGCAAGCGCGGCGAGGCTCATGCCGAGCAATTCCTCAGCAGAGCGGCCGTAAAAAGCCAGCGCAGCGGCGTTGGCTTGCCTGATGGCGCCGTTAGCATCAAGGGTGAGCATTGGCACGGGCACATTTTCGAAGAGCGTGCGATCGTCCATGCGTCTTTTGGCTCAGTGGCGTGCCACTTCTTCTTCGGTGATGAAACGGTAGCCTACGCCGCGCTCGTTGCGAATGTACTGAAAGCCTTTGGAATCGGGCTGTAATTTGCGGCGCAAGCGGTGCATATGCACGCGCAGCGTCTCCT
Organism: Chloroflexota bacterium; assembly: GCA_003695215.1. GTDB lineage: Bacteria > Chloroflexota > Anaerolineae > Aggregatilineales > UBA2796 > CP2-2F. Next base: position 833 of record RFIM01000248.1, on the reverse strand, counting down.
CATAGACTTCTTCATTGTGCCAGGCGCGCGCCATCAACAACTCCGAGCTGACGACCTTGCCACGGTTGCCGACCAGCAAGTATAGCAAATTAGCCTCAGTCGGCGTGAGTGCGACGCGCTGATTATCACGCAGCAAGGCGCTATTGGCAAAATCAATGGCCAAGTGGTTATCAATAGTGACCAACGGCTCATGGGCGTAGGATTGATCGGCGAAGCGGCTCAAAATGCGCGCCACACGCGCCAGGACTTCGCGATGGTTGAAGGGCTTGGTGATGTAATCTTCGGCGTATTGCTCAATGCCTAGCACCTTTGATTCGGGCGAGCTATCGCCTGTGAGGATCACGATGGGCACATCGCCCATTTGCTTGATGCGGCGGCTCAGCTCGAAGCCATTGTAGCTGGGCAGCCCAAGGTCTACGATGATCAGGTGCGGCAGGCCGTGCCGCCGCATGTGCTCAAGCGCTTCAGGCGCATCGCCGAAGCTAGTGACCTTGTAACCTTCTGTTTCTAGGATGTCGTGTAGCATGGCGCGCATAGCAGGATCGTCTTCGACGATCAAAAGACGTTTTGCGTTCGCCATATTCCGCAAGCGCGTTGATTGGCCGCGCTTCTCCTTTCTGATTGCCTGTGCAGCTTGTGTCAGCTAGACCGACGTTTTGGATCAATTTTAATTGTAGCATTGACGAATCTCTAGGCAGATCACAAGCCAGTTACGGCACCTGAGGCGATCTAGGCGTGCTGCGCAGTCTTGGCGGTCACATGGCAGGCGGCCAGGCTGCGCCCTTCGGTCGGCGCGAGTTCGGGCAGGACGACATCGCACAGGTTTGGCACGT
>RFIM01000247.1 GCA_003695215.1 Chloroflexota bacterium | reverse complement strand
GTACTTGAATTGCAAGCCCGCGGCGCGCAACGGCGCCAAGCAGTTTTCAAAAACTTGCAGCTGGGCACGTGTGTACTCTGTGCTGCTATCAGCAGAGGCAAAATGCGTGTAGATGCCTTCGATCTCAAGGTTGCGCAGATTGCGCACGCTGCGGAAAAACGGCGTGACCTGCTCTGGCAGCAAGCCCATGCGCCCTAAGCCTGTATCAACCTTCACATGCACGCGCAGGATCGTGTCCAGCTCGCGAGCGATGCGGTTGTAGGCGCGCGCCAAGTCCAGGTCATAGAGCGTCAGCGTCAAGCCATAGCGCAAGGCTTGCCGCACTGCGTTTGGCGGCGTGTAGCCGAAGACCAGGATCGGCGCGTCTATGGCCGCCTCGCGCAGCTCAATCGCCTCGCCAATGGCGCTGACGGCCAAGTACTCAGCGCCGTTGTTCAGCGCTGTGGAAGCCACAGCCACAGCGCCATGCCCGTAGCCATTCGCTTTGACCACTGCCACAACTGTCACATCGGCGCCGACGATCTCCTTGATGCGGCGCACATTGTAGGCGATAGCACTGCGATCGACCTCAACCCAAGTTTGGCGCGGCAAAATCTGCGCAAAGCGCTCCGAGTCTTGCGCGTCGTAGCGCGGCAAGCGGGCTGCATCCTCAGCTTTGGCCAGCAAGGCGCGCGTGGCGCGTTCCATGCGGCTGGCCGCGCTGCCCTTGATCACCACGAGATCGTCAGGCTGGAGCCAGCTGGCAATGCTGGCTGCTGCATCCTCAGGCGAGTAGGTGATGCGCACGTTGCGCCGATCCATGCCGTGATCCAGCGCGGCGCGCCCTGCCACTGCTGCCAAATCGCCTTCCGTGACCAGCACGTCCACCACTTCGGCCGCTTGCTTGCCAATCTCACGATGCGCGCGGATAGTGTGCTTGCCCAGCTCGCCAATATCGCCCAGCAGGAAAATCAGGCGCCCGCCTTGGCTGGGCGTGCGCAGATCGCGCAGCCACTCCAGCACTGCCAGCGTGCTCGGCAAGTTGGCATCAAAGCTATCATCCACGAGCATGCAATTGTTGATGCCTTCCAGAAGGTTGAGCCGACCGGGCAAGGGCTGCAAGGTCTTGATGGCCTGCAGCCCTTCGGCAACCGAGACGCCATAGGCGTTGCCAACAGCCAAAGCCGCCAACACGCCATAGAGCGTATGCGCGCCCAAAAGCGGAATCCAACGCCCGAGATAGCGCTCGCCCGAATGACGCACGTCAAAGCCTGTCTTATCGCGCGCCAAGAGCAGGTTATAGGCAGTGAAATCGGCGCCGAAAGCGACGCGCCCGCGATCTATGCCGACGGTCAGCACAGTCGCTGCAGTCGCTTGGCACAAGGCGCGAATGTGATCGTCATCATAGTTCAGCACAGCCAAGCCGTTCTGTGGCAAGCTAGCGACGAGCGCTTTATACTCCTGAGCCAGCCAATCGCTCAGCTCAAAGCGCTCCATACTACCGTAGTTCAGGTCGGTCACCACGCCGACCAACGGCTTGACAATAGCGGCAAGGTCGCTCATCTCGCCGCGCTGCGTCATCGGCATTTCCAGCACGGCGAACTGATCCTCAGCGGCCAGCCGCCCAAGGGCTAGCGGCAAGCTGAGCTTGCCCTTGGAAGTCTCTTCGCCTTTATAGACGCGGTGGCGCACGCTCAGGACGGCAGCAATGGCTTCGCGCGCAGCTGTGGCTGCGGCGCCGCCTGCCACTGCAATGACCGTGGTGCCGAACTTCTTGAGGGCGATGTGCGCCCAGTTCAGCAGCGCCGCTTCAAGGTCGCGCATGACGATCACGGTCAAGCCGTCAGTGTCAAAATCAGGCGGGCGCTGGCACATGATGCCCAAGGCGCCCTTCTCGGCTGCCTCGCGCATGAATTGATGCCCATCGCCTTGTTCAGTCCTGAGCGCCACGAAGAGCTGCCCGCTTTGGGCATGGCGCGCGTCTAGGCAAAAGTCAGTGAAAAGGACTGCGCTGGCCTCGCCGAAAAGTTGCCCATCTGCCGCTTCAAGGATGTCGTATAAGTTGATCATGTCACTCAATACAGTGCTGCTTGCACTCTCAGGCCAAAAGTTTTTGCGCGCTGCTGGCCTGGATAATCCGCTCTAGCAACTTGAATACCTGGCTCATAGGCACTTCGCTCAGCTTCTCAGAAACAGGTGTTCGTTTAGTCTGACACACAAGACGCTGCAGCGCAAACGCCTTTACTTCAGCAGCTGCGCCTCAGGTTCGGTCAGCGCGGGCAGGGCCATGTAGACCGTTGTGCCTTTGCCCAGCTCGCTCTCCAGCCAGACTCGCCCGTTGTGCGCGTCGACGACTGCCTTGACCAGGCTCAAGCCCAGGCCTGAGCCGCGCGCGTGCGCCATGTTGGGCTGCTCGGCGCGGAAAAAGCGCTCAAAGACGCGCGAGAGGTCGGACGGCGGAATGCCGATGCCTGTATCGCTGACCTTGATCACAATACAGGCCTCGATCAGCGCCGCATGCACGCTGACTGTGCCGCCCTCAGGCGTGAACTTCAGCGCGTTCTCCAGCACATTGGCCAGCGCCTGGGTCAGGAAGTGACGGTCGCCGCGCAGAGGCGGCAAAGGCGCCTCACAGGCGACTTCAAGCGCGATGTGGCGCTGCTGTGCCTGGCGGCTGAAGTCGCGCACGGCTGCTTCGATGATCAGCTCGATGTTCAGCTCGCTGAAGGCAAACTTGCCGTTCTGCACCCGCTCTAGGTTCAGGATATTCGAGACGATGCGCTCCATGCGCTGCAGTTCAGAGCGGATGATATTCAGGCTCTCTTCTAAATCACTATTAGCCATCTCGCGGACTTCGTGCTGTAAATTTTCTAGAGTAGATAGCGCTGAGAATAACGGATTTTTCAGCTGATGGCTAGTCATTTGTAACATCTGTGTCTTCATCCTATCCATATCGCGCAGCTGCTTGGTTGCTTCGGTCAGCTCTTCGGTCAGTTGGCGCTGGGCCTCATAATGGCGGCTGTTGGCGATCGCCACAGCTGCTTGCGGGCTGAGCAAGCCGAGCAGGTGCAGGTCGTCGCGATCGAAGCGCTTGCTATCCACGCCTGCCACAACCAGCAAGACGCCCTGCACTTCCTGATCGAAAAGCAGCGGCACGGCCACAGCTGAGCCGAAGCCTTCTTTGGCGTAAGGAATATCGGCTGTGCCTTGCCAATCGCGCTTGTAGTTCTCCACATGCTGCGTTTGGCGCGTTTTAGCTGCACAACCGACCAGCCCTTCGCCATAGGCAAGGCGCGTGCCGATGAACTTCGGCGAGAGATTGTGCGCCGCCGCTAGCTCTAGGTAATCGCCGTGGTTCAGGAAGATCAGGGCGCTATCAGCCTGCAAAATCAGCGCTGCGCGCTCAGCGATAGTGGCTAGCACGTGCGCGAGATTCAGGCTTTGGGTGATCGAAAGGCCGACGGCGCGCACGCTCTCCAGCTGCTGCGCACGGCCGATCAGCGGCGCGATGATCTGAGTCTGCAGCATAGCGTAGCTGACGGCCAGAGTCCCGATAGCGCTCAAGCTGCTGCTGATGTTGCGATAGCGCAGCTCAGGGCTGATCAGCTCGCCCAGCACGCCTGCGCAAAACAGCGCGATGCCAATGAACGACCAGCGGCTTTTGAGCTTGCGCCGCCGTTGCCACAACAAGATCAGCGTAGCCAGGCTGACGAAGCCATAGGCAAGCGCGCTGAACTCGTTCAAGCGGTAGATGAGCGTGCCATCGGCGCGCACTTGATAGCGCGCAGGCTCTGTGCTGAGCAGCAAGAGCGTCTGCAGCGCCACAAGGCCGAGCACGGCGCCGTAGATCAAGCGCATCAGCGACTGCCTCTGCCCGCTGCTGAGCACGAAGACCAGCAAATAGCCGACTACGCAAGCGCCTGTCAGGCCGATAGCGCTCAAGCGCAGCCCAAGCGCGATTAGATTGAAGGCCGTGCCAATGGAGCTGCCCAAACGGCTGATCAGCACGCCGCTGATCCACAGCACCATCAGGCCGACAAACAGCCCGTAAATGCGGCTGTTGGCGCTGGACGAATCTTGCCATAGGATGAGCGTCAGCATCATCAAGGAGAGCAAGATCGCCGTTGTGCTGAGGATCAGAGCGATTCCGCTGAGTGCCACAGCCGTTCCTCGGCTCAGCCGTTCGGCTGCTTCTCGAAGCGATAGCCGACGCGATGTTCGGTCAGGATATAGATCGGATTGGCAGGATCGGGCTCGATTTTGCGCCGCAACTGGCTGATGTACACGCGCGGATAGTACAAATCTTCCGCGTACTCTTGTCCCCAGACTTGCTCAAGCAGTTCGCGCTGCGAGACGACGCGGCCAGCATTCTCCAGCAGCACAGCCAGCAGCTTGAACTCTGTCGGCGTCAAGTGCTCCTTCACGCCGCGCACATAAACCTGACGGCGCTTCAAGTCGATCATCAGGTGCCCGTCAGCGTAGCTCTTCTCATTCTCATTGCTGACCATAGCAGCGCGCCGCAACAGCGCGCGCACCCGCGCCACAAAGGCGTCCATGCCCACAGGCTTTTCCAGGTACTCGTCGGCGCCTGCTGTCAGGCCGCGCACCACATCCTCTTCCGTGATCGCGTTCGCTGAGAGCATCATGATCGGCGTCTCGGCTACTTCACGGATGCGTTGGCAGACTGTCAAGCCGTCCATCTCAGGCATCACAATGTCCAGCACTACCAAGTCTGGGCGCTCAGTGTGGAATTGGCGCAAGCCTTCTAGGCCATTGGCGGCTGTGAAGACGGTGAAGCCTTCGCGCCGCAAGCGTTTGCTCAGCTGCTCTCGAATATTTTGTTCGTC
>RFIM01000246.1 GCA_003695215.1 Chloroflexota bacterium | reverse complement strand
CATTGTTCCACTGACCTAGCATAGCTCTTTTGGCGGGAGAGCGGTATTATAAAGCGCAAAGAGCTTTTGAGATAGCGAGAGACGCGCATGGAACAAGCTGTTTCGCCTCAGGTGACTTCTGCGCTCAGCGCGGCGCCAGCTGCGCCCACACAAGCTGAGAAGTTGCGGAATCTGATACGCGCCCTGCTAGTGCCGCTGCTGGCTGTGTTCACAGCGATGCTGATCGGCTCGATCTTCATCCTGCTGGCAGAGCGCGATCCGTTCCGTGCCTATCAAGGGCTGTTGCAAGGCGCGCTCGGCACAGACTCGGCGCTGGTGCGCACTTTGATCAAGATGGCGCCGCTGATTCTCTCGGGCCTAGCGGTCGCTTTTGCCTTCAAGGGCGGCTTGTTCAACATTGGCGCGCAAGGGCAGCTGCTGGTCGGTTCGTTGTGCGCGGCATGGGCGGGCTTTGGCATCAGCGGCTTGCCGCCATTGCTGCACGTGATCGTTGCGCTGATGGCGGGCGCGCTAGGTGGCGCGGCCTGGGGCTTTTTACCAGGCTTTTTGAAGGCGCGCACAGGCGCGCACGAGGTCATTTCGACCATCATGCTCAACTACATCGCAGCGCTGCTGCTAGAGTGGCTAGTCTCGCCGGCGCGCGCTAACACGCCTGCGGGCCCGTTAGCGCTCTGCACAGCGCCGGGCATGTGCAGCGGCAATCCCAATCGCACGCCGCCAATTCTGGACTCAGCCGCATTGCCTGTCCTTTATGCGCCAGGCGGGCGCGCGAGCGATACCTTGCACTTGGGCGTGCTGATCGCCATTGGCGTCGCTGTGCTGATCTGGTTTGTGCTGTACAAGACGACTTTCGGCTTCGAGCTGCGCATGGTCGGTTTGAATCCGAACGCAGCGCGCTATGCGGGCATCAAGGTCGGGCGCATGACGATTCTGACTATGATGATTGCTGGCAGTTTGGCGGGCTTGGCGGGCGCCATTCAAGTCCTGGGCGTGACCAAAGATTTCCAGACCAATCAGAATCTAGCGCTGGGCTTTGATTCGATCGCTGTCTCGCTGCTGGCGGGCAATAATCCGCTGGGCATCATTCCGTCAGCTTTCTTGTTCGGCGCCATGGACGCTGGCAGCGCGCAGATGCAGCTCTCAGCGCGCGTGCCTTCTGAGCTGATCAAGGTGGTGCAAGCGCTGATCCTGATGTTCGTGGCAGCTGATCAGATCATACGCGGCTTGTATCGCCTTCGTGGCAGCGGCAGCGAGCGTCTCAAAATCAGCACGAGCTGGGGACAGCGTTGAGCCATGCGGCGCCTGTTGATCGCGCTGTTGGTGTTTGGGCTAGCGGCCTGCGATCCGAGCGCCGCTGAGGTGCTCCTGCGCGTGCGCATTCAAGTTGATGGGCAGGAATTGGCGCTCTCAGTCAATCCGCCGATCTCGGTCGGGCAGGTGTTGCGGCGCGCCAACGTCTCGCTTGGCACCTTCGACCGCCTGAATCCGCCCGACTTCACACCTGTGACTGACGGCATGCTGATCACGGTTGTGCGCGTGGAGAATCGCGCTGAGTGCGTGGAAGAGAGCGTGCCATATGCCAGCGAGACGCTCAAGACGCCTGATTTGCCTGAAGGCGTGACGCGCGTGCTGCAGGGCGGCGTCAACGGTGTGGCGCGTGTTTGCTACGACGTGCTGCTTGAAGATGGCATCGAACGGCGCCGCACACAAAGCAGCCGCACATTGCTCAAGCAGCCTGTCAACCAGGTGGTGGCTGTCGGCGTCGATCTGAGCCGCCTGGAGCCTATCGCCATCAACGGCGCCATCTTCTACATCAGCAATGGGCAAGCGCGCGTCATCCGCGAGACCAGCTTGAATCAAATGACGCTGCAGACGGGCGGCAACCTTGATGGCTTCGTCTTCGCCATCTCGCCTGATGGGCAGCGATTGCTGTACACGCGCAAGCCCGATTCGCCCTCATTGGAGATATTCAACGAGCTGTGGGTGCTGCTGGATACAACCGATCCGAATGCGCAGCCCGTCAAGTTGATCGTCGATAACGTCCTGCACGCTGAGTGGCTGCCCGACCGACCGAACGCCTTCAGCTACTCGACGTTGCGCCCGCGCACGGAGCCGCCTGCCTATCAGGCGCTCAACGACCTGTTCATCGCACAGCTGGACGCCAGCGGTAAGATCATCAGCGCCGATCCCATCCTGCCGCCGACCGATAGCGGCACTTACGGCCAATGGGGGACGCATTTCGCCTGGTCGCCTGATGGCAAGCGCTTGGCTTGGGCACAAGCGGAAGGCATCGGCTTGGTAGATGTGCAGCGCGGCACGCTGCAGAAGCTGATCGACTTTCGCATTTACCAAACGACGTTGGCGCGTGGCTGGCTGTGGCAACCGAGCTTAGCTTGGTCGGCTGATGGCGCGATTTTAGCAGCCACGGTGCATGGCGCGCCGCTAGGCGATGAGCCGCCTGAGAACAGCCCTGTCTTCGATATCGCGATGGTCAACACAGCGGCGAACTTCGTCATCAATCCGTTCTTAGAGCGCGTCGGCATGTGGTCAGCGCCGCAGTTCTCGCCGCTCGGGCAGGCCGAGAATGGCGCTGTGAGCGGCAGTGTGGCTTATTTGCAGGCGCGCACGCCTAACGATAGCGTCAATGGCGAATACGACCTGATGATCGCAGATCGCGATGGCAGCAATGCGCGCTATCTGTTCCCAAACCGCGATCAGATCGGCATTGTCCCGTTCGAAGATCGCACGCGTGGCGCCAAATTTCAGTGGAGCCCTGATGGCAAGCAGATCGTCCTCGCCTATCAAGGCGATCTGCACGTAGTGGACGTGAGCAGCGGGCGCGCCACGCGCATCACCGTGGAAGGCAGCGCGCTCAGCCCGCGCTGGGTGAAGTGAGCTGTGTCACACGCTTTGGTAGTCTTGCTGCTGTGCGCGCTGATGAGCCTCACAGGCTTCGGCGTGGCTTTGGTCGGCGCCGATCAGCATTGGCGCGTGGTTCGCGGCTGGGAAAATCCAGCTGATGGCGGCGCGTTGCCTTTCAAAGTGCCGCTTGCGGGCGTGAACGTCGCGCTGACCAAGTACACGCCTGAGGAACTGCCGCGCCAGCTTGCGGCAATCGCACAGGCAGGCTTCATTTGGGTACGCCAATCTTTCTATTGGGCAGAGATCGAACCTGAGCGCGGCATTTTTGACTTCAGCCGCTACGATCCGATCGTGGCGGCGCTAGCTGAGCAGCCGCGCTTGCGCCTTGTGGCAGTCCTGGAGAGCACGCCGACTTGGGCGCGCCGACGCGAAGCCAGCGGGCATTTCTTTGCGCCGCCTGCCAACATGGAGTACTTCGCGCGCTTCGCACGCGCGCTCGCGGCGCGCTATGCTGATCAAATTGATTTCTACCAAATCTGGGATGAGCCGAACCTCAACGATCGCTGGGGCGGACTCGATCCGCAGCCTGTAGAATACGCGGCGATGTTGGCGGCTGCTTACCCTGCCATCAAAGGCAATGATCTGGATGCGACCGTGATCGCGGCGGGCTTAGCGCCAACCGTTGAGCAAGGGCCGCGCAACCTCAGCGACCTAACCTACCTGCGCGCGCTCTACGCCTACGGCGCAAACCAATATTTCGACGCGGCTGCAGGCAAACCTTATGGCTTCAACAGCTCGCCTGAAGATCGCACTGTCGACTCAAACGTGCTGAATTTCTCGCGCTTGATCCTGCTGCGCGAAGTGATGCAGCAGCACGGCGATGGACACAAGGCGCTCTGGGCGAGTCACTTCGGCTGGAACAGCCTGCCCGCAGGTTGGCACGGCGCACCGTCAATTTGGGGACAGGTGGATAGCGCTACGCAAGCGGCTTGGACGCGCGCAGCCTACAGGCGCGCCGCGCGCGAGTGGGCTTGGCTGGGCGGCTTGATCCTACAGCACTGGTCGCCTGATGCGCCTGCTGACGATCCGATACACGGCTTCGCTGTCTCACAGCGCGCTGCTGAGTGGTTTGAGAACGGCGCCTTTTTCGCCGACGATGCTTTGGAAGTCGGCTTGCATCATCCGACAGATGCGCGGCTGCGCTATGAAGGCGCCTGGCTGCTCGGCACGCTTGGCGCCGATGTGCGCTCGGCTGATTATGCCGATCCGAACTTTGATTTCAGCCCACAGCGGCTGACCTTCCGCTTTCGCGGCGAGTCGTTGGCGCTACGCGTGCGGCGCGGCGATTATCTGGCCTATCTGTATGTGAAGATAGATGGCGCGCCTGCTAATGGCTTGCCACAAGTTGATGGGGCAGGCTACCTCGTGTTGCGTTCTGCTACATTGCAGCCAGAGACAGTCACGCTTCGCGTCGCCTCAGGTTTGGCAGAAGGCGCGCATGAGGCAGAGATTGTGCCGTATTTAGGCAACGAGCGCTGGATTCTCGCGGCGATTGCCGTCGGTCAGGCGCCGCCACAAGCGCCGCTCAGCATGAGCATCGGCGCGCTGCTGGCTTTGATAGGCGTGGCAGGTATGGCCTGGGCGCTGCGCCAGATGCCGCCGAACAGCCGCGCTCAAGCGCAGGCGGTGCTGCGCAATTATTTTCAGCGCATGGCAGCGTTCTTCAGCGCCGCGGTTATCTCAATTGCAGGCGCGCTGAGCATGGCGCTGACCATTAACGATTTGTTGCCTGCGGCGCTGAAGCGCGATAGCGCTGCTATTGCTGCGGCTGCGGCGATCAGCGGCGCTTTGTATCTCTCACCGCACTTGATCGTCACTGTGGCTGCACTGATCACGCTGATCGTGCTGATCTACAACCGTCCGTTGATCGGCTTAGCGCTGATCTTGTTTTGGGCGCCTTTCTTTCTAGCGCCGCTTGAGCTGTATCTCTGGGCAGCGCCGATGGTCGAGCTGAGCACGTTAGCGACGCTAAGCGCGGCCATCTTACGTGGCGCGCTAGCTTGGCTGCGCGGCGCACGCATTGGCAGGCTCAGGCTGAACGCATTCGATTGGCTGATGCTCGCTCTAGGCGCGCTTGGCTGCCTCAGCCTGCTGTGGAGCGCTGAGCGAGCGCCTGCGCTGCGCGAATTGCGCGTGATCGTGATTGAGCCGCTGCTCTTTTATGCCCTGCTGCGCGCCCTGCGCTTGGAGCGGCGCGAATGGCTGCTTTTGGCGGATGTCTTTCTGATGGCAGGCGCCGCGGTCTCGCTGATCGGCTTGTATGGCTATGTGACAGGCACAGGTGGCTTTGCTCTGGCAGAGCAAGGCACGCGGCGCCTGATGAGCGTGTACAGCTCGCCCAATAATTTGGCGTTGTTCTTAGGGCGCGTCTTGCCTTTTGGCGTGGCGCTATTCTGTTTCGCGCCGAGCTGGTTCAGGCGCGTCGGCGTTGGCATTCTGACGGCGCTTGTGCTGCTCGCTCTGGCGCTGACGCAGAGTCTCGGCGCGGCGTTGCTGGGCGTGCCAGCGGCTGTGGCATGTGCGCTGCTGCTCTGGGATTGGCGGCGCGGCGGCGTGATTTTATTAGGCATAGCGCTGATCGCTGTGATCGCCTTGCCTGTCGCGGCGCGGATTCCGCGCTTGCAAGGCGCGCTAGATCTCTCGCGCGCTTCGTCGCTCATGCGCACGCAGCTCTGGCAGGCTAGCCTGAGCATGATCGCCGAGCATCCGTTGACAGGCGTAGGCTTAGATCAGTTTTTGTACCTATACCGCAGCCGTTACATCTTGCCGAGCGCCTGGGAAGAGCCTGATCTCTCGCATCCACACAACCTGCTGCTGGATTTCTGGCTGCGGCTTGGTTTAGGCGGCCTGGTGGCCTTCGGCGCGCTGCAGCTCGTCTTTTGGCGGCGCGGTCTGCGCTTGTGGCGCGCCTTAAGGGGCGATCCATGGCTTTCGGCGTGCGTGGTCGGCGCGCTAGGCGCCATGGCGAACATCTTGGCGCACGGCTTGGTGGATAACAGCTATTTTGTGATCGATTTAGCGTACAGCTTCTGTTTTGTCGTGGGCTTGATCAGCAGCCTGTACCAGGCGCCTTGAGATATGCCGTTGCTCAATAGGCTACGAAGCGGAATGTTGCGCTTGTGACCCTAGTAGGACTCGAACCTACAACCAACGGATTAAAAGTCCGCTGCTCTACCATTGAGCTATAGGGCCAAGCTGGGTAGATCATAAGCGATCCGCGCCCAAACGTCAAGGCTCTTGACAAGCGCAAGCGCTCGCGTTATTATCTCAGCACAATCGGATATGCACCAAAAACGTTGAACCGAGCGAGTACGCAGCAAGCGCCTAGTTCAGAGAGTCGCTGACCTGCAAAAGCGGCAGGTGGCTGCGAAGGCGGCACTAGAGCGGCTGCGGAATGGGTCGGGGAGTTGCACGGGCAAACGCGCTCAGGCGTCAGTAGTCCGTGACGGAGTCGCCACCGTTATCAGGGCAGAAGGCATCGCCAAACTCAGGCTGTGCCTGCAAGAGTGAGTCGCCGTGCGAGGCGGCTAAGTAGGGTGGCACCGCGGGAAGCGCTCTCTCGTCCCTAGTTGGGCAGAGCGCTTTTTGATTCCAGATTGAGGAGTTTGCCATGACGGCTTCGCCTATCGCTTTTCGCACGGCGCCGCAGCGCCTGTACTCGCTGACCTTTGAGGAAGTGCGCGATCTGTTCGGGCAAGGCGACCTCGTGCCGATCTACCGCGCCTTGCCCGCCGATTTGGAGACGCCCGTCTCTGTCTATTTGAAGTTGGCACAGCCTGATGAGCCGTCTTTCTTGCTGGAGAGCGTGGAAGGCGGCGAGCAGGTAGCTCGCTATTCGTTCTTGGGCGTCAATCCGTCGGCGGTGATCACAGCGCATGGGCGCGAGCTGATCGAACGGCGCGCTCAGCGCACTATGCGGCGCACGCTGAGCGCCGATCAAGACCCGCTGGACGCCATCAAAGCGGCAGTTGGCTCGGCCAAGCCTGTGATCCTGCCATCGCTGCCGCGCTTTGTCGGCGGCGCTGTAGGCTTCCTCAGCTATGATATCGTGCGCCACTTCGAGCGCCTGCCTGCCACTGCTATCGATGAGCTGAAACTGCCCGATTTAGGCATGATGCTCGTTGATACGCTAGTGATCTTCGATCACGTCAAGCATCAAGTGCTAGTGTTTGCCAATGCGCACAACAGCGGCGATCCGCGCGCTGCTTACGACGAGGCCATCAGCCGCATCGAAGCCATTGTGGCGCGCTTGCGCCAACCCTTGCCGACGCTGCCCACGCCGACGCCGCCTGCAGAGATCCCGCCGCTGATGGCGAACTTCACCCAAGCTGAGTATGAAGAGCGCGTGCTGCGCGCCAAAGAATACATCGCCGCCGGCGACGCCTTCCAGATCGTGCCATCGCAGCGCTTCACGCGCGAGACCGACGCGCATCCGTTCAGCATCTACCGCGCCTTGCGCATGTTGAACCCTTCGCCGTATATGTTCTTCCTGCGCTTCCCAAGCGAGGACTTGCACGTGATCGGCGCCTCGCCCGAGATGTTGGTGCGCTTTGACGCGCCGACGCGCACAGCCACGATCCGTCCAATCGCAGGCACAGCGCCACGCGACCTGGATCACGCTGTGGATCAGGCGAACGCCGAGCGCTTGCTCAACGATCCCAAAGAGCGCGCCGAGCACGTCATGCTAGTTGACCTGGCGCGCAACGATCTTGGCAGAGTCTGCGATTACGGCACTGTGCGCGTGCCGCAAATGATGTTCATTGAGCGCTTCTCGCACGTGATGCACATCACCTCGCATGTAGAAGGAAGGTTGCGCGCCGACCTGGATGCTTACGCGCTCTTCCGCGCGGCTTTCCCAGCGGGCACCTTGACGGGCGCGCCGAAGATTCGCGCCATGGAGATCATCGAGGAGTTGGAAGGCACGCGGCGCGGCATTTATGGCGGCGCCATTGGCTACTTCAGCTATGACGGCAGCATGGACGCTTGTATCGCTATCCGCACACTAGTCATGCGCGGCAAGCGCGTCTATTTACAGGCGGGCGGCGGCGTGGTCGCCGATAGCGAGCCTGCCAAAGAATATCAGGAGACTATCAACAAGGCGCGGGCAGTCGCCAT
>RFIM01000245.1 GCA_003695215.1 Chloroflexota bacterium | reverse complement strand
TCCAAGAGTTGGCGCCCAATCGCGGCTGAGTCAGGTGGCAGGACGATCTCGACCGTTGAGTCCTTGAGCGATATCTCGGGCGCAGACTGACGGCGCAGCTGCGGCGCCTCCACGCCGAGCCAGCGCGCAATCGGCACAATCGTCGGCCCTTGTAGCAGCACTGATGCCAGCACCGCGAAGAAAACCAGGTGGAAAAGCGTATCGGCCTTGGGCAAACCTGCTAGCAAGGGAAAAGTCGCTAGGATGATCGGCGCCGCGCCGCGCAACCCAACCCAGCCGACCATCAAGCGCTCGCGCAGCGTGAAGCGCGAGAACAACAGCGCCACTAAAGCGCTGAACGGACGCGCTACCAACATCAGGAAGAGCGCCACAACCAAGCCCATGCCCGCCATTGGCACAAGGCGCGATGGAAAGACCAGCAGGCCTAGCGAGAGAAACATGGTGATCTGCATCAGCCAGGCCATGCCGTCGTGGAAGCGCGTCAGGCTCTTCTTGTGGATGAAATCGCGATTGCCCAGCAGCAAGCCTGCCAAATAGACTGCCAAGAAGCCGCTGCCGCCTAGCGCTGCCGTCGCGCCGTAGGTCAACATGGCGAGTGCGAGCGTCAGCACGGGATACAAGCCGTCGTACTCAAGGCGCAGGCGATTCAGCAGCCACAAGCCCAGCAACCCGATCAGCACGCCGCCCAGCACGCCCAACACTATCTGCTGGATGAACAAGACGAATAATTCGCTGATAGGCCGTATCGGCTGTGCCACTAGGCTGGTCAAGGCAATGGTCAGGAAGATCGCCATTGGATCGTTGCTGCCTGCTTCCAGCTCCAGCAAGGGCTCTAACTTGCCGCGCAAGTGCACGCCGCGCCCGCGCAAGACGGCGAAAACAGCTGCTGCATCGGTTGAAGATAAGATCGCGCCGAGCAGCAGCCCTTCTAATAAGCCAAAATTCAGGAAGGCGTGCGCAAAAAAGCCGACCAGGATCGCTGTGATGATCACGCCTAGCGTCGCCAAAGAGAGGCCGCTGCGCAAAGTCGGCCTGACCACTTCCCAATCTGTGTCCAAGCCGCCGGCGAACAGAATCAGCGCTAAAGCCACCACGCCGATAGCTTGTGCCAACGCCGCATCGTCAAAGGCGATGCCGCCAAGGCCCTCGCTGCCCGCCAACATGCCCAACAACAGGAAGAGCAGCAGCGAAGGCACGCCCAGCAAGCCCGCCGCTTTACTGGCAAAAACGCTCAACAGCAGGAGCGCCGCTACCACGATCAACACGAGTTCAACTGCCATCTCACCTCCTGTTGAGTTTCTTGAAGTTTATAACAGATAATGGCTGCCAAGCCATATCTCAGATCGCCATTCAGCGCTGCTTGGGCTAAGATCGATCGCTAGATCGGCATATGACCACGGAGCTTCTGATGACCGATACCGCGCACGCTAATACTGTCGTGATCTTTGGCGCCTCAGGCGATTTGACGCATCGCAAGTTGATCCCTGCGCTCTATAACCTGTGCCGCAAGCGGCGCCTGCCCGAGAACTTGCAAATCGTCGGCGTCTCGCGCTCGCCGCTCTCACACGAGCAGTTCCGCGCTAAACTGCGCGATGGCGCTGTGGAATTCACTAACCACACCTTCGATCAAGCCGCTTGGGAAGCCTTCGGTGAGCGGCTGTTCTACCTGAGCGCCGACGCAACCAAACTCGAGGATGTGCAACGCTTGAACGCCTTCTTGTGCGAGCGCGAAGGCGGCGCCGCCAATCGCCTGTACTACCTCTCGACAGCACCTGCGCTCTACGCGCCTATCGCGGCGAATCTGGGCGCTTTGCAGCTTTGTACCGAAAAAGAAGGTTGGCGGCGCATCGTTGTGGAGAAGCCGTTCGGCTACGACCTGGCCTCGGCACGCGCCCTGAACGCCGCTTTGCGCCAGGTCTTCGCTGAGCATCAGATTTATCGCATCGATCACTATCTGGGCAAGGAAACGGCCCAGAATATCCTGTTCTTGCGCTTCGCCAACTCGATCTTCGAGCCGCTGTGGAACAGAAACTACGTCGAATACGTGCAGATCACAGTCGCAGAGCAAGTGGACGTCGGTCATCGCGGCGAGTACTACGATCAGTCGGGCGTGCTGCGCGATATGTTCCAGAATCATCTGCTGCAGCTCCTGGCGCTGATCGCTATGGAAGCGCCCGCTTCCTTTGAGGCCGACGCTGTGCGCAACGAGACGGCCAAGGTGCTCAGCGCAGTGCGCCCTGTGGCCCTTGAAGATACCGTGCGCGCCCAATACGAAGGCTACTGCCAGACTCAAGGCGTCGCGCCTGATTCGCAAACGCCGACCTATGCGGCGTTGCGGCTATACATAGACAATTGGCGCTGGCAAGGCGTGCCGTTTTATCTGCGCTCGGGCAAGGCGATGGCGCGCAAAACCAGCGAGGCGATCGTGCGTTTTCGGCGCCCGCCACACCTGATGTTCAACTTGCCGCAAGGGCGCCACTTTGAGTCGAACACGCTCAGCATTTGCATCCAGCCCGATGAAGGCCTTCACCTGAAGATCGAGGCCAAAGTGCCTGATTCTTACCAAGAATCGCGCACAGTGAACATGTCCTTCAGCTACCGCGAGACCTTTGGCGAGAACGCTATCCCTGAGGCCTACGAGCGCCTGCTGCTAGATGCGCTCAACGGCGATGCCTCACTATTCGTGCGCAGCGATGGCATTGAGCGCTCATGGCAGATCATCGATCCGATCATCGCAGGCTGGCAAAGCGCCAAAGCGCCGCCGTTGGTCACTTATGCGCGCGGATCATGGGGCCCAGAAGCCGCCGATCAGCTTTTGGCGCGGGAAGGGCATCATTGGCGGCAGTATTGCGGCAGCTGAGTTCAGTCAATCCAGAGCGTGCCAATGGGCAAGGCATCGCTGCCGTTCACAAGCAGCCGCACGCCATCGTCGAGCCTGTACAAGATCACCACGATCTGATAGGTGCCGCTGGGCAAGTTCGGCGCGATGATCACGCCGTGCGTATCGCGCACGGGCTCGTTCGGCTGCCACAACGTGGTGAGCGCGCGATTGTTGTTCGGCTCGGCATCGCGTTGTGCCACGAGCCGTCCGTAGGCATCCAG